>CAZISK010000337.1:0-6875 GCA_964541355.1 uncultured Candidatus Obscuribacterales bacterium | reverse complement strand
GACGACAACCCAGCAGACGACAACCCCGCCAACGACAACTACAACTACTGCCGGCACCGATGAAACCAACCTACTTCCCGTCCCGATTCCGGTTGTGGGGGACGCTACCGATCAGGCGCTCCAGCTCATACTGACGGACAAGGTAGACCAGGCAAAGGATTTGCTCACGCAGGCATACAACAATCAAAAGCGAAGCGACAACCCAAATCCGAACATTCCTTACTTTCTCGCCGCAATCGAGGCGCATTCCGACAAGAATGAGAGAAGTTTGAAGTATCTTCTGGAAACACAGACGATTCAATCAAAATCAGGAAGTGACATCAAGTCCCAGATCCTGCTTACAAAACGCCTTGGTGATAGCTACTACAAGAATCACGATATGAAGTCAGCGCTGTCAAACTACAACGCCGCGCTGTTCCTGGCCCAAAAGGATAAAGGAATCTCTCCTGTCCTCTACAGCGAAATTCTCGAATCGATTGTCGGTGCCGAAACAAACTTGAAAATGTTCGATGCCGCCGAGCAGCACTGCCGGGAGCACATCGACTTCACACGCGCCCAGATAGCAAAGGGCGGCATCCCCGCTTATCTTGACTATTCATGGGCCCTCTTTCAGTTGGCGGAGATTCTCAAAAAGACTAATAAACCGAAAGAGTTTGAAGAAGCCAGGAAGCAATCCCGCGACTTCATGAATCAACTGATTCAAGTACGCATGATTGCAGAGAACGCGCGCATCCTGCCCTCATTCGAGGAGATGCAAAAGGTCTTTCGCTCAGCTTACGTTCTGGCGTTAAGGCCGAGATCGCCGGCGGAGATCGCCTGGGCCGGCAACGATTTCCGAGTGAAAACCTTACCGGTAATACTGTGGCGTCCGACGACAAAACCAGTTGCCGCAATCATTTGTATTCACGGCTTAGGTCTGGAAAACCGAGCCTTTACAGCAACAGCACAGAAGCTGACGGAAAGGGGCTACTTGGTTGGAGCCCTCGATGTCCGCGGATTCGGCGCCTGGATAGCGACTCGAGGAGAGGAAGATGTCGATTACGACCAGTGCCTGGGCGACATAGAAGAAATGGTTCAGGTCACGAAACAGAAAAATCCAAACGTGCCGGTTTTCATACTTGGTGAGTCGATGGGCGGTGCCATTGTCCTGCGGGCCGCGGCCAAACTTGGTCCGCAAATCAATGGAGTAATCTCGTCGGTACCATCGGCGGAGCGATTCCAACAGAGAAAAATGTCATTGCAGACCGCCATGCACTTCATCGTCGATCCGAAGAAACCTTTCGACATAGGCGACTACGTTGCCGACAGAGCGACTTCAGAGCAAGAAGTAAGGGATCTGTGGACTAAGGATCCGAAAGCCAAACTTGAGCTTTCCCCTGTGGAGCTGATGAAGTTTAACAACTTCATGCGCCTCACCAAGCGCCATGCAGAAGACATCAAAGATCTTCCAGTGTTTATGCTTCAAGGTTTGAAAGACAGATTAGTTAAACCCAAAGGCACTTTCGAGCTGTTTGAAGCCGTCTCCAGCGAAGACAAAACCATTCTCGTCCAGGGTCTGTCAGAGCACCTGATGTTCGAGAACCTCCATCCTGACATGGTTGTGATCGACGCGGTCGACTCCTGGATCAAGCGCCATCTGGAGAGTCAACCAATCAAACCCAACAACGCCGGTAACGAGCCTTAAGCTCATCGAAGAGGAAACCTCCTCATCGATGAGGCCGACGCATGGTGCATTTCGAGCGGTCGTTCGTCGAAAAAGCACATCCTCTTCGAAGAGCAACGACCTCAGCGATGAGAAAGCGCATTTCACGCTTGCCCTCTAAGCCCCAGGAGCATTTCGAACGAATGGATTAGGCACAGGCATGGCATTAATGTCAGGATCAATGCTTACCGTTGTGATTCGCTATCCTCAAGTCGGCGCTGACCGATCTTATGGTATCAACCCACTCCTCTGCTACGAAGACTAGCGCTGACAGCAGGGTGTATGGACTTCGCCCTTTAGTAAACAGAATCGGCTTATTATGCTCGAATGCGAAGTGTCCGAGAAATTGTAAAAACCACCCGAACGTGAAGAGCATGACGGCTTTCTTCCTATCGAATAACAGCATCGGCACGGACATTGCGATAAGCGGAATACCGAACAAGTGAGTGAGCCGACATCCGATCGTCCGATGCTGGCTGCGATAGTAAGCGAGGTGCGGTCTTAGAGATTGTGAGCGAGGCACCGGAAAATTCCTCAGGAGGCGGGACTGGACAAAGATAGGGTTGATAGAACCCCATATACTTCTACTTTACAGGCTTTTCGCACTTTGTCCAATGTCCGTTCACAACGGACCCGCAACACGGGCTCATTTGGAGAATTTTTCGGATAACCGGGGCTGAAATGCCTGAATGGGTGGACTATCAATCGATCATGCTCAGCGAAGATTCAAGTCAAGCTGTAGAGATATCAAATTCCGGGGTATATTTCCTTATATAAAAAGAGGCCTGGTTACCTAAATCTCGCCGGGTGTCGGATTAATTGAAGTCTTGCTAGACGATTCGCTGCTTTGGAGCTCGAAGGGAACGACAAATGGAAAATGAAGAAAGAGATGCGCGGGAAGGCTGGTCATTCGCAAGAGAGACCAAGTTCACCCAGCTAATGAAGAAAACCAAGGAAGACCGTCAGAAGTTCAAAGAAGAAGTTCAACAGCGAACGCTAGACCGCTCGCGACAGTTGATTAGCGAAGACAAGCTCGATCATTATGAGAAGGTCACGCTTCTCGACAAGACAACTGGCATCTACAACCACAAAGCCTTTATGCGAAAGCTCGAGTATGAGCTCAAGCGCGCAAAACGATACAAGCGCCCAGTTTCGCTTCTAGTCATGGAAATCGATGGTCTGGAAAAATACGGACGGCAATACGGCTCAATGATTGTCGAGGACATGCTCAAGTCCGCTACCGGTATCATCCAAAAGGCCATTCGCGACGTTGATGTCCCGGGCCGCTGCAAAGACAGTCGGTTGGCGATCATCTTCCCCGAAACCTATTCATCCCGCGCCGTCGTCGTCGGCGAGCGCATACGCGAACGTCTGAAGACACAGCCGATCAATGAGGAGCTAAAACATCTGAGAGTCACTGCCAGCGTGGGTGTTGTTTCCTTCCCAACCCATGCGCGCGATGAAAATGACCTGATGTTCAAAGCCATCGAGTTTCTCGACGCCGCCAAAGAAGAAGGCGGCGACAAGGTCTACAACGGCTAATCACTTCGACTGTTCATCTAAGGAATGAACGCCGAGTCGACGCTGACTGGGATATTTTCCGCGTTTGTCAACGTCGCCGGGACACCGCTATTGACGCAAGTTTCAAGCCCGGAATCCGACCACTACCGTGCTCGGATCAGGATTTTTGTCAGTTTCAAGTAGTAAAATTTATAATTTTGAACTCGAAAGTACTCGTTTAAATAGGCATCTCGTTGAAACTAAAGCAACAAGGCTTAGTCCTCCTCATCCTACCTCTTATAGGCCAGATGTTTTTTGTTGGTTTGCTGACTCACACATTGGACGATCTGGACGACGCTGCGCAACGCGAAGCTGACGCAAAACAGTTGTTTCTTTCACTTCAGGAGATACGCGCGAAGATCCAGGAGGTTTGGGTCATGTGTGTCGGGCATCAGTTTTACAATAGTTCTACGACATTATCCAAAGTCGAGAAGCTCGAGGTCTTCATCAGAGATCGATTGAGAACAGTATATTCCCTGGCGTCTGACGATCCAGACGCGACCCGTTGCCTCGATGAGTACACACAGCTCGTTGAAGGCTTCGACAAACTTGTGCCTGCCACTCTCAATCAAAGGGTGGACGAGCTTGACAAGCGCAAACTTGAATGGGGTGTGTTCATTCGGAAGTTGGTGTCTCAAGAGCAGAAGTTGTTCAATCTGTATCGCCCCACTCTTCGAGAATTCTCGTCAAAGGCAAGTCTTGAGCGTCAAAATCTATTCTATCTTGTAATTCTGGCAGTCACAGTCAATAGTGTCATTGTGGTATCGCTTGCGGTGCTTCTCGGAAGGACGACAAACGCCCGCCTGCAACTGCTCATAGACAATATAAGCCGCTTCAGAGATGGTGAGTTGCAGCTTCAGCCCGTCGGAGGCTCCGACGAGCTAACCGAGCTAGATACTGAATTTAGAACAATGATTCAAGTACGCACGGAAGCAGAGGAGCTGCAGAGATCCCTATATGCAATGGTTAGCCACGATCTTCGCTCGCCTCTTACAGCCTTAAGTATGACAATAAACATAATCATGGATTGGGAGAGCGGCAGTCTTAGCGCGGAACTGAAGCCAAGGTTAGCCAGAATGCGAACTGTCATCAATCGGTTAGTCATGTTTGCACAGTCGATTCTCGACCTCGAGCAGAGCACGACGGGCAATATTCAACTTAGCCTGGCGCCATGCTCTTCGCACGCCTTAATCGATGCTGCTATCGAAATGGTGAGAGAGTTAGCCTCAGAAAAAGAGATCCAAATTATCACTGACACGAGTAACTCAGATCTCGACGCTCCAAGAGCAAGCAAAGACGACATAATTTTGGTCTGTGATGAGAATAGGGTTATTCAAGTGCTGATCAACCTACTGTCGAACGCCATTACTCGTTCCACAAGAGGCTCGAAGATTGAGGTTTCAATCATTGTCGAGCCCGATGGGCGCTCTAGATTCCTGGTGCACAGTCAATGTCCGGGACTCACAGAAACAGAAAAGGAACAACTGCTCCGAGATAATTTTCAGATTGGAGCAAAACAAGATTGCAAACAGGACATCGAACTGGGACTTTCCATTAGCAAGTTGCTAATAGATGCTCATAGTGGGCAACTTGGCTCTGAAAGCACTGCTAGTGGTGGCAGCACAATTTGGTTCACCCTGCCAAAAGTGTCTTTGGAGGGCTACCAACAAGCGTGAAAGTTCACCTCAAAGTCAAACATATGAGCATGATACTCTTAGGAGTGCCCCTGCTATTGCAACTAGTCGTTGGCGGCGTCCTTATCTACACGCTATCGAGTCTAGACAGAGCCGCAAAAAAGGAAACCACAGCAAAACTTGTTATCACATTGGTCGAAGACATGCACATACGAATGGCGCGTGCTCTCCAGGCTGGTCTAGTGGGAGGCTATTCAGCCAAAGAAAAGTTCAGCAGTTTTGAAACCCTCGTTAACACTAAAATGTCCGATCTTCGGACGCTAACGAACGAAGATCGAGACGCGAGGACTTTAGTATCTGCTTATCAGGAGAGTGTTCTACAGTCACTTTCGCTTATACAGAGTATAGTCAAGTGTAACGAAAGAGTGTGCTTTACGCGACACACGTATCAATCTGAGTTCGTAGAAGAGCTTTCACTTCTAATAGATCGAGGGATAAAATGTGAGAACGAGCTGTTTGCACATTACCTGCCTGTCGTGGAAGAGTTTAAACCAAGATTTGTAGCCGATAGAAGGCGAATAAGATCTTGGATTACCATGGCAATCACGATTGACGCATTTGCGGTTTGTACTCTCGCGTTAGTTTACGGTCTCAGCATCATCTCTCGACTGAACTTGCTGATGGGTAACATCCGAAGTTTCTCCAAAGGAGAACCAGTCCTTAAGCCCATCGGAGGCAAGGATGAGCTGGCGGAACTGGACAACGAGTTTCGAACAATGGCTGAGTCACGTGACCGCGCCCAGAAAGCGCAGAGAGATTTGTATGCAATGGTGAATCATGACTTAGGATCGCCGCTTGAGAATGTCAACTTGACACTCTCTTCGATACTATCAACCGAGGAAAAACAACTGAGCAATTCGGTTCTTGTAAAGCTCAAGCGAATGCGTTCCGTAGTACTGCTTTTGCAAAAGATGACAGAGTCTTTTCTGGATTTGGAGCGAAGCGCATTGGGCAAATTGGAATTGAGACTGCAATCAGCCTCAACCAGAAAGATTGTTTCAACGTCGACTGACGCCGTCCAAGGGAATGCGGACTCGAAAAACGTGACAATTGTCGCAAGTTTTTGCACCATATGCGAGGACAAAACAATGGAGACCTCGCCGGATGACGACTGGATTATTTGCGACCCGGAAAGGATAACTCAAGTAATCGTAAATCTGCTTTCCAACGCAGTGAAGTACTCCCCGAGAGACTCGAGAATCGAGATCTCTGTTGAAATACAGAGAGGAGTGTCTTGCCGTTTTGAAGTCCGCGATCAAGGCAGAGGATTTACTCAAGCTCAGAAGGAATTGCTTTTTCAGCGATTCTCACAAGTCAACCCGACTGAAGACTCTAAAATCGGAGCGGGTCTTGGTTTATATGTTTGCAGGCTAGTGGTAGAAGCTCACAAAGGATCTATTGGAGCCAACAGCCTTCCGGAAGGTGGCAGTGTATTTTGGGTTGAGCTGCCTCAAAATCAAGTACTAGCTGATGATTGTAAGAAACAGTCGGAAATAGTTGAATGAATCTCTCGAATTGCTTCTTAGCGTCTATCATTTGCCTCGCGTTTAATTACACAAATGCATACTGTCATAGCAATAAGAACCAAGAATGGCAAAGTCTTTCAGGAGAAGCTTACTACGTTGCCCCGAAAGATAAAAAAGAAGCACTTCAGTTGTACAGACAGGCAATGGACAAAGCAAAACTGGATCAAGCACCAGAGCCAGTCCTTTTGGATTTACGACTCAGCGAAGCCGAGGTACTCATCTCGCTCGGCAGACTCGACGAAGCGGAGAGTATTTTGAAAAGCTGCTACGAAAAAATTGAGTCAAGCTCTCCTGACAGTCTACGGATCCTGCGATATTGGCGACGATGTCTTCATCTAGCACGCGAACGCAAGGATAACAGCTCAGCGCTGGCTGCCCAAGCACAGAACGTAA
>CAZISK010000336.1:0-8099 GCA_964541355.1 uncultured Candidatus Obscuribacterales bacterium | reverse complement strand
ACCGTTTCGTCGGAGTACGCACTGACCACGACTGATAGTTCGAAAGGAGCCTGGAGGCTCAGTGCATCACAAGCACTAAGTATCGCCCTTCCGAACAAGTTCTTCATCGACTACGGACTGCCTCGCATCTATCACGCACGGTGGTGTGGCAGGGCGGAACCTGTGAGGTTTCCCCCCTATGCCAATCGGTGAAGCGCTTCGGGCAAGTGCTGATGCTTCGAAGAATTGTTACTCAAGAGGGACGAAGACGTAGAACCCGAACGACTGCGCACGGCGCTTGTTTAGCGAGTCCTGAGGCCATAGATAGATTGCGCACGATAGGCGGAGAATTCGAAGACGTAGCCCGTGACCGGTGTATCGATTCGTAGCGGCTTATTAATCTGGCGCAGTCGTTTTGTGAGGCGATTGTGAATGCCCTGACCTTAAATTTGCAGTGCGGATTGGAGGTATGGGAATGTCACATTGGGAATTCAACGAATCGTATACGCCGGCGGATTTTAATCCGTCGAACGTATTTCAGTCGGAATGGTCTGAGCTTCAGTCAGCTCCTGTTCCGCGTGCGTCTGCTGGCTCCCCTACGTGGGTGCTTCCGGACCTGGCAATTATCACGGAATCGCCTTCTGGAGGGGAGGAACAGCGGTCTGATGATAATACAGTCCGAAACGCAAATGTCCAACCACTTACTAGAAAAGCAGCCGACAGACTTAAAACCGAATCGCTCTCGCTAATTGTGAGTCCGGTCACCGGCCCATCGAGAGACAACTTGCCAAAGATCGCAATAGCCGAACGTGATCGTTTTTTAGAACGGCTTGGCGATACAGCACGGAAGTGTTCGAAATCCGACATCGCGGTATCGAGACTGGTTCAAGAGGCTAACGGCATGGTCGGATTCGGAGCGGTTCTTAGCGCTCTGACCGCCTATGCGAATTTGCATGAATCGGCCTGAGGATACACCAGGGCAAGCTGGATTTCGACAGGGGCGGCGAATCAATCCTTGGGATTCAACCGCATAAAAGAAGTCCATGCAGCCGAGACGATGGGTTTATGAGCTAAACGGCGGTAGATACTATGTTTCAATTTGATGGCAACTACAGAGAGAAAAACGAAGGGCTTGATGCAAGCGGAACCGAAGCTGGACGTATCAATCAAGTCCTGGCCGGTCAGCGTTTGATGGATTTTGTCCTGGGAGAACGGGAGTCAACTACGCAGTCTAATCCGAAGTCTGAATCGAGCTCGATTTATGCTTCCAATGACAAGAAAATAAGTTGGTCTGTGAGTTCCAACTATCCGGAAATTCTTGCTTCCACGGCAGCCGATTCGACCACAGAGAGTGGCGCAGAGTTGGCGATTGGACACCGTCGTATTAGCGATCAAAGTTCGGAGTATGTGATCGGACTTCCTGACGGAAGCGCGCCACTTGCTCGGCTGCGTTATGAAAAGCAAGGAGGAAAGGAATATCTGGCTCTTTCGACTGGTGCAGGTGAACAGCCTTATCTAGTTCTCGAACGACAGGTCGACGACCGCGGCGATGGGAGCTATCAGATACATTATTCGCAACCGAATGGCGAGCCCCTACATAATCAGAATATTGAAATCGTCGGTGGTTCACTCGCGGCCTTCGACGGCAGTTACTCGATTCCCAGCGCGGATGGTTCGCTGGTTCGATGGGACGTCAACTGTGTACTCACCGCTATCCGGGCCGCTAGTAGCGGCAGAGTCCGCGATATTCAGATTCGACGCTCAGACCGTGATGAAACCGGATTCGCTTCCGCTTCAGGCGTACTTCAAAGAATGCTTTCGGATGCAATCCTTCAATCGATTCGTACAGTTGCGCCGTGGATTTCTCGAGATGACCTGTTTCTGCAAGAGTCGGACGGTGTCGAGTCTTCGATTGATGCTCTGCGTGGTAACGTCGATGATTGGCAAGAAGTGCTGGCGAGCTTGGACGGATCGAGCGAAGATGCCACTGCTAATGATGCTGCAGTTATCGATGTTGCTTCTGGCGAAGCGGATGTTGTCGCTGATGGAAATGCTTACGACGAAGCCGTTGGCGCCGATAACAACGATGTTTACGCCGAAGTGGAACTCGTCGCTGATAACAACTATGTTTCTGACGAAGTGGAACTCGTCGCTGATAACAACTATGTTTCTGACGAAGTGGATCTTGTCGCGGATGAAAACGATGTTTCTGCTGATGAAGTCATTGATTTTGACGATGATACTGTAGGTGATGAATCTTACGTCGCGCACATAGATGATGGTGAAGCGAGGAACGATTCCGTAGATCCGCCCAGTCGAACGGAGTTTCTATCTCGTTTTCAATCTCGCTCGGGCTTCGGACCTCATAGGGATGAAGAACTATCAAACCTGACACCAGAACAGCTGAATGCCGCGCTCGCTTACAGAGTGTTGAACGAACCAGATAAGGCCGCGGCTGCCATGTCTAGACTGCGACTAGAAGCGGGGCGCGAAAGTAATAGTTCTGCCTCAGAATGGTTTCTCAACCTCTCGACTCTGCTGGGAAGCGAGCGGCTAAACTCCGCATCAACCCCTGCAGAGCGCAGAAGTGCACTACTAGCACTGGGGCAGCTTAGACTTTCCCACTTCGACTATCTCAATCCCGACGACACGGCCTATCGCCAGCTCGACGGAATTCTCCGAGGACGGGGACAGGAAGGCTTAGCTGCGCTTGTGGCAGCCGGAAGAGCACATTCGATAGACGCGTCTCTCGCACAACAGCTTATCTCCAATTCGCTGAACAGTGATGACGCGTCGCTTCGTGCTCGGTCATTGGCCACGCTGACGCGTGTGGCGGAGAACGGACATGGCGGCCTAATTAAAACAGTCAGTCGCCTCCACGATCAAGTAGCTCTCAGGCAATTGGCAGAGTCGGTAAGATCGCCCCAGTCGAGTAGTGATGCTTTGATTTCCGCGATTCGGATGCTCAATCAGTCGAGCCCTGAAATTCAGCAAAGAGTTCTCCTCGCGATCAACGCCGGCTTGGCTGCGCGTGCTGATGAGCCAACTTCGTTTTCATCGCTCAATGATGTCTTGAGTTATCTGGAGGGAGGCAACCCGCCTAGCTCTGAGATTCGAGTTACTCGCGCTGCGCGATTCGGCGCGGCAATTGCAACGGCGGCCGATGAGATCCGCGCTGACGTCGCGCCAGTCGCAGGTCGAAGTGCTCGGGAATTACTCACCGCGGGCGCAACCGGCGATCAGGAACACTTCGATAGTATGCTAGAGAGAGAATTACAAATTCGTCGTAGAACATATGAAGAGTTTGGTAATAGGGAGCGGTCATTTCTGTCCGCGACTGCTTCGCCGCAAGAGCGGAAGCGGCACCTCGAAGCGCTGCGCGCATTCATGACAGGTCAAGCAGAAAATACTGGCAACGCAGAAGTGGATGCGCTATCAGCATTGCGCGACCGCAGCCTGCCGCTTGATTTCGCCGACATCGAGGCGGTGCATGGACTTGCGAGGCTGCATGAAGCTACATCATCCGAGGAGATGTCGCAGGCGCTCCGAGGTTTGGAAACGCTTTCCCTCAATGGTAATTCACGCGCCTGCTCGTACATCGACACCGTGCTGGGTAGTAGCGCAAATGGTGCACCACGCCGAGACATATCAAACATCACAGAACAAACGTTCCAGGACCTGCGCCGACAGCTACCAGCACTCGAAGGCGAGTTCGGTCAATTGCGCACCCGCGCAGCAACAAGAGCACTGGATCTGGGCGCTCCAAATGCGCACACACTCACGCAGATGCGAGACTCACTACGCGAGCTTGCTCCTGCAAGTGAGGCGGCCAGAAGAGCACTGTCAACTGTCGAAGTGCTAATCGTCGCGGAAGAACTTGCGCGTAACGATTCGACCGCACCATCGGCGGAGCGTCGCAACGAACTTATGAATCAACTACGAGACATGCTTGATTCAGAGCAGCACAGGCCGGAGGCAAGACGGGTGCTGTTTAGCATCGCGGAAGCGTCTGGTACTCAAGGTCATCGCGCTTATGTCAACGACCGCTTTCCCCCAGCGCCGAACACATCAAATCTGCCCGTAAACCTATCTCATATGACGACTACTGAAAGAGAGGAGGTCTCGTCGACCGCTCTCAGAACAATCGAAAGACATCTGTCTAGCGCCACGGTCGAACCGCTTTCAGTAAGAGAGGCTAATATTCTTGCCCTCCTGGGAGGGACGACGCGCAACGTCGATATCGGAGTCATGTCCTCTCAATTGCTTTCCGCAGACATCAGATCACCGCGGTCCGCTGGAGCCGCACTGGAAGCAACGATTAACTGCCTGCAGGTTAATGGCGCAAATCGCGAGTTCGTCGGCCGCTTGTATTCAGAAAACGTCCGAACTTTGCCCGCCCGCCACTTCTCGACGTTTCAGCGCTGGGCCGCAAATGGCGATGCAACAAGCTTGCAAATAATGGCTCGAGTTCTTTCCGGACTGAATCCTCCTGGAATGGAACAACGCGCCCAGCGAACTTTACTCGAATATGCTTCCACAGAGCAGCGACAGGAGCAGATCACCGCGATTTTGCTCAATCGCCAGGGTACATCGCAACAGTGTGGAATGCTGCTACAAACAATTGGTTTGCTAATTTCTCGCAGCACTAGCGCCAATCCAAGCGAGATACAGCAAGAGGCTTTACGAGTAATGCGCGAAGCGCTTGATGCGTCTGTGAGACCGAGTGGAGCTGGCGCAGACAGCACCACTAATAACCCTCACCGAGCTGCGGTGCTAGATGCCTACTTTGCCAATGCACGCCATTGGACACCTGCCGATGCGATCCTTGCTGCAAAGCTTTCTGATGGAGTATCACTGCAGAGAAATTCTAGCTTTTTCCGCGACATTTCCTCCGCAAACAGTAACTTGTTCCTTTCAGAATTGAGGCACCGTGCAGGAAATGGTGGACTGCAGGAACAGGTATGCTATGCGCAGGCTGTGCGCGAATTGGCACGGTTTGCTCTGCATGCGGATGTAGAACAGGTGGCGACATTACTACAGGGTGCACGTGGCAATGGAGTGGATCAAGATCGACTACGAAGGTCGTTGGCCTCGTCGCTTCTGGCGTGTATGGGAGCTAGTCCTTCCAGCGTGAGGAACGACGCATTCGATCGATTTCATGCGGCCGGTCTTGGACTAGGTTCCGGAATCGATAGGGAAACGCTGGAATCTATGCGCGTCTATGCCACTCACGGATCCGCTGATGCCGAACGTATGGAAAGATTGGCTACTTCGAATTATGCACTAGCTTTGCAGCCACCACTGCCGGTGGTGCTTGCTCGACTCGGTGTTCGACGACAAGACCTGTATGATGTCGCATCCGAGATGGTGCGCCGGGCAGGCGGCGGCGAAGCAGGGCAAAAAGCAGTAGTAGACGGTTTGATTGGCGTGGAGTTGCTGGCAATGATGCCTGCGGACTTGCGTTCTCGTGTTATTGGTGCCACTCCGTTAAATAGCATACCTGTCGAATTTTCCAATGACAGACGTGATGCTATCGCAAGTTTCGTCGAATTGATGAAATCCGGATCGATTTCAGGAGACCAACTGGAAGCATTGAGAGCAGTGCCCGCGCGTCTCGGTCAACAGAGAGAATTTTTGCTTCAGGATGCCGCACGATTGGCGACGAGACTGAGTGAAGCGGCCACAAGCCGACGACGACACTTCGTCGATATGTTCGAATCAATCACCAGTGAAAGTGGTGCTCAGTTTACTGCTCGAGGCGCGGATGAACGAGCGGCAAGTCGCAGGGTGCCCGAACTTCATGACGTAGAGGGTATTGGTGGTAACATGCGTACCGATATCGCGCTTCAACGAGTGCAAAGAGATTCGATCGCCACCTTACGCGGATGCGATCGAACCCTGCAACAATTGCGAACCGAACAAACTGCATTGATGACTCGAATCAACGGAGTGGAAGGGTTGTTGCGCGTGGCCGGGCATCAACAACTGCTTCATTCAGGACAACTAGAGAGCGCGGATGTTCTTGCGATGACAGCCTGGACTCGCAATTGCCCACTGACAGCTAACTACTTCGTGGAGCAGTTGCAACAAGGCACAGGCGCGACCGGTTCGTCGAGCGCTCTTCGTCGCTTGCATGCTGCTGGTATAGTACCGTCAGATCGATTGGCGAATCCAAGAACACCTCAAGAGGCTGTCGATTTGTACAGGTCAGTCCGAACTGGACGACGTAATGGTGAGCCTCTTCCGGCGGCAGAACAATTGATGGCCGGTGAATTACGCGACTTTGCAATGCAAAGCCTATTGCAATCAAACGATGGGCAGCAGTTAGTTGCCGCTATGACGGCGTTTGGTCACATCGATTTCGCACAGCTCGTACCGTCCGCAGCAACGGGAAGAAGAACACCTGAGTTACTGCAGCTCATTCGTGAAAATGGTGAGCAAGTGAGAACCGCACTCGCACTATTGGACGGGCCTCGTGTGGAACGACTGAGAACAGCTCTTAACAACCTGGCTAGCACGGGAGACGCTGAAGCTAGAGCAACTAGTCAATCGCTTCTCGCCTTCTTGGAACAAACAGGACCGGAAAGCAGAATCAGGCAGATGCTTCGACTGATGGATGACAATCGCCTTGCCATTCCAACTTGGTGGGAAGAGTTTCGCAGTGAGTTGATAAAAATTGGTGTATTAGCAGTGGCGGCAGGTGTAACAGTTGCTACCTGTGGAAAAGGTGCAGTCGTCATGCTACCTCTAGTCAGTTACGTTTGCACGAGTGCGACGGATGAAGCTCTTTTACGCTCCGGCTTAGATCCAAGGAGCCGCGGAAGCCAGATGTATTCAATTCTAACTGGACGAGAGCATCGAGCCTTACGCGCTGATGGCTCCTACACTCCGGTCACGGCAGAAGAGACTCTGCGTGAGGCAGGCGTATCGATCGGTTTGGATTATGCAATGATGGGGTTCTCTCGGGCTGCACATCTCCGCGGGCTCTCCAGCGCGAATCGTGCTGGTTTGCGCGAAGTAACTCTGACTTCGCCTCAGGGAGCCCGCGAACTAATCACTGCGACAACGGGGGTCCAAAGACGTCGCTTCTTGAACCAACTTGGGCGGAACATCGGCGACAATCTTGGTACTTCGCTTGCTATGACCGGTATCGGACACGCAGGCGACGCTGCCGGCATGACGGAGATGGGAGCGGGTATCTTGTACGATTTCCTTCGTGGTGCTCTGACACGTCACACACCGCCAACGGCCATTCGGGTCCACGGCGACGCAATGCCTGTTGTGAGAGAACTCGCAAGTGCTGGACTGCTGCGAATCGAGAACGACCATTTCTTCCTAGATACCGGTAGGCAAAGAATACCGCTACGGAACAGTGATGGTGTCGCTCTTGGTACTCACAATTGGGGTCAGACACCGGCTCACCCTCAAGGACGCGCGCCTGTTCAAGCACCGTCGGAAGTGGGACTGTCGATTGATGACACATCGCCATCGGTTCGCGCAGGAACACCTGACGGAGTGGCTGCTCCAGGAGGAGATGTGCAACCTATTGTTCGTGAAGGATCAGCACCAAGGGACGTAGCCGCACCAGCCGGTGACGCACCACCTGTGGTTCGGCCCGGAGCTGCACCGAGGGACGGAACTGTTGCACCAGTCGCTGACGCACCGCCATTGGTGCGCAGTGAGCTAACTCTAAATCCCGCTTGGCGTGATTTTACGGCGGCACAGTTAGATACAATCCGCGCTGACTTAAGCGCGCGTCGGACGCAGTTGGAAGCTCAACTCGCAGCAGCCAGAAGAGCAGGAGGTGCCGAGCGCTCAGCAGAGATTTGGGCCGTTCAGCGACACATAAGCTCACTCACCGGTGAAATAGTGATGAATCTGCGTCAACGATTGAATATTCAATCAACTGATAGGATGAATGCGGCGAGACGCTCTGATTCTGAACCAGACAACGTCGCACTGCGCGAACAAGTTGCTGCTGAACAACAACTCGAGCGCACCCTGACGATAGCACTTTATCTCGAATCGAATTTACTGCCTGAGACGTTACCGGGATCTCCGTATCGCGTCCGGGATGTAGGTAATCCAGTTGTAGCAACCGATAACTTGCCACTAACAAT
>CAZISK010000335.1:0-8104 GCA_964541355.1 uncultured Candidatus Obscuribacterales bacterium | reverse complement strand
ACCCCAAAATCGTAAAGAGAGTTGAACAACAGCACCAGATTTCATCAATTTTTCCAATCGAATTAATGTTATCGATCTATCAGTAGATCTCCGCTTCTCATGGGACTATTCGCAGTTTTGTACGCGTTTTTGCTAAATGTGATTCGCGAATATCTATATTGCCAAGAGGAACCTATTATGGAATTACCCCGACTCCCAGCGTTTGCCCGACCATGGAGAGCCCCCCGAATGCAACCCGCCAGAGAAACAAACAACAGAATTGTACCTTTACGCCAGAATCAAGGCAGTTCCAGCGGTAATCATCCTGCAGTACCTATTTCTCAAGCGCGCCGCGCCAGACAGATACGAATAGGAAAGATCCTACTGGCAGCGCAGCTCATCTCCCCGGAATGTCTCCAAGAAGCTCTCACGATAGCTCAGGAATTACAACAGCCAATCGGCAAAGTCCTTACCAGCACTCAACAGATCACAGATCTAGACCTTCAGTCAGCGCTCCTCGCCCAATCGATGATGGCGGAAGGGCTGCTCGAAGAACATATCGCTATGGAAAGTCTGAAGCTGGCGGCCAACGAATGTATCGCTTTCGGTCTGGCGCTCGAAGTCGTACAACAGCTGAGCCACAACAAGTCACCTGTAGCCGTCGAGCTGGAAGAAATGCTCGTGTCCTCGGGCATGATTTCACAAGCTACGCTCGACGAAGCGAAAAAAGTGAGCTACGAGTCGGGTCTCTCTCTCGGCACCAGCTTGATGTCGATGAGAGCAATCGTATTTGCTCATCTCAACTTTGTGTTTGAATGCATCAATCTGGTCGGAGCGGGACGCATCACGAAAGCAAATGCTATCAAAGCTTTGAGTGACATCAAGAGAGACAATATTGACCTTTCTCAGGCGCTGCAGAAGCAGAAAATCTCCCCGAAAAGCACGCAATCCAAATTGAAACTGGGAGACCTACTCACTGCCGGCAGTGTCATCTCCGAGAAAGACAATTTGGCAGCGATTGAGCAGGCCATGACCGAAAAGCGCCTTGTCGGCGAAATTCTGGTCTCCGCCGGTCTACTATCCGAAGAGCTACTTACGGATGCCCTCAATATGCAAGCGCTCGTAGTCAAAGGCGTTCTGTCCAAAGAAGAGGCAGCATTCGTGTTGAGACAGGTTGTCTCCGACAAGAAAGACATTACTCGCGTTCTCAGAGACAGAAAGAGCCTCCACGATGATGCCAGCTCGGCAGGTCATGCGCTCGATCTGCTCATCAAGGCCAAGCTCGTGAAATGCGAAGTCGTTCCACAAGCAATGCAAAAACAACAGCGGTACGAGATGGATGCGCTCAAAGCGCTCGTAGCCTCGGACCTTCTCTCGAGCAACCTCTACGAAGCTTCCATCGAGTCCGCCAGACGCTTTATTGTCGGCGAATGGACTCAGCAAGAAGCAGTCTCAGTTCTGCTCCACTGCGATCTATCCCAGTGCGACGTCAGAATGTCAGCAAGAGAGCTCGGTCTAGAGTCCAAACAACAGAGCTCCGTTCGCGAAGAAGTTACTCAGGTAATTTCCCAGATTGAGGAACCACAACAGCGAGTTCCTAGCTGGAAGTCATCATTTGAGTTAAAACTGGCAATCATCGCGCTCATCGTCAGTGTCGGCGGTGGAGTGGGCGTGATGATGGTTTTCCCCGATTTTCTCGGCGGATACTGCGTCTGTGGAGTGCTGCTGGTATTGGGACTGGCATTCTGGGCACTCGGAAAGATTTGGGAAGACCGAGTCAAAGAGAAGAAAATCGAGCTGCAGAAACAGGAAGAAGCAGCTAAACAGCAAGTCAATAGACTTGCGAAGATTAGAGCAAAAGATAGCGTCTAATCACTGGCGGATTTGGTGAGCCCTGCTGATGGCGATCGGCAGTAAGAAGGAAAAAAGAAAGAAAGGGAATGGAATTGGTTTGGCGCTCTGCTGCTGGAGGACTTACAGGGCGAAGGGAACGGAGGGACCAGCGATGACATGGGAGGTTGGTGTAAGAAAGAGAAAAGGACCAAAGAAGAATCAAAAAGGCGACACAAGTTTTATTAAACCCCCAGGCGTGTACTAATGGCATTACTAAGTGGTTTTTCAAAACCAAGAAAATAAGAAAGTTTTACTAGACCGACTGAGGTAAGGGATAAGAGAGGGGACACCACCAACGGTGCCCCCTCTCTTTTTGTGCGATTTCTGCGTGGCCACTCCGAGTCGATGAATACTCTCCTGGCATTGCTTCGAACGGCGAACGCCGTACGAGTCTGATGAACCCGTTCTGGAACACTGAACGAGAGATGCTTTCGCTTCTCAGGGATTCGCTCCTGTCATTGCAGGAATTTTGGCGATTCCCATCTGAAGAGTTTCCCTGGGTGAAACGGTATCGCTGAATGCATACCGAACACCGAACGCCTCTTTGTCCTATTCGATTTAGTAGAGCCTCCAGGCATGGAAATCGCTCTGGAAGACCTATTGATGCCGCATGCAACCTGACAGAAACCAATTCGCAGGCTGCCGAGCCTATTGAACTGTTTCTGTCCAGGTTCGAGCGTCAGCTCAGATCTCCCAGAGAGCTGTCACAGCCTTGCCGACAATATCTTTGCGTTTGCGATAGTCTGCATATTCCATAATGGCCGAAAACGAAGTGAATACTCCGAACGACTTCGGTACCGACTTTTTCTTTACCTTGGCCGTGAGCTTCGGCAGGCCATTAAGTATCTCTGCATGTTTCTTCGGCTCAAGCACACGAATTACATCAGCGATTGACCTCAACTGTTCTTCCGTGCCTGTGTTCTCTGCCTCGAGGAGATGCTGCCTGGCTATCGACATCCAGTCGACAGCAGTTTGCGTAGGCGGCGATGCTACCGCACTCTCTAGCGGCTTGTCGTTGACGCCAGGTAACTCGGGTTTGTGATTGCTCATGTCATCACTCCTTTCAAAGGTTGGTGTGCCTCATCGCATGCACGATTGCGCATTTGCGAAGCTCGATACAATGAACGACACGTCCTAATGTATGTTGTTGGAAAACTCCGTGCGAAGAGGGCAAACCTGATGCCACGAGCTTATCAGCTTGAGTGTATTAGAACAAAAAATGCTGGCGGTCAAAAACCAAAATCAAGTTGATCCCTGAAACTCATTGACATTCTTCGTTTTCAAGCAATCGTCGTTCTCAACAATTTGTTTTTTTTCGAATCGCGATGGGAGTCATACGAACGCAATCAACAGCAAAGAAGCTAGCACAGCAAGCGATACGGTCATAATCAACAGCGAGGTAGGTATCAGCACGAAGCGACGCGTTCGGAAAAGCCGGGTTTGATTTCGTGTGAGGAGCGCCATCGTCAGAACTCGGTAAGGTTCGGAATCTACAATCTGTTCATAAAGTTAATTGCCGGAGCAACAAGGGCGGTTGTTCAGCCTCATCGCGTGCCAATTATTAGGAGTGTGACTGTGGATTGTCGCGCAAATGAACTGACTCGGTATGATGGACCAACAAGACTGAGTCATCAGATCTTAGTCAATGAAGTATTGAGTTATCTCGAATCAACTCAGCAGTCAGCAGAATCGAGTGACTCACACGAAGCCTCCAATGGTAGTGGCGAGCCGCAACCACCAGAATCACCGTCAACGTCCGAACCTCAGCTCTATGGGCTAGTGGGAATGGGCTTAGCCCTCTCTCTTGGTCAAACGAGGGATAATCCAATTCCAACAGACTCGGCGGGCGCTGGTAACGGAGCGGTCTTGGCTGATGCGTCGCCGACCATGCAGCAGGTGATTGAGCTTGCCCAAGCGGTAGCCACGGCCGTCAACCAGGAAGGACCTCTGGTTACCGGACAGACTTCGACGCAGGCAGCACGAACACTCGAGGCCGCCTTGAGTAGATACTTTGGCAATCCAGGTGCCAGTCTTGCCCGGACCTTTGCCGAAGTACAGTCTCTGCCGGTAGTCGAGCGGCCAGACACAACAGCCGCCGAAGCGCCCGAGCTTGACCAGGAGCAAGTCGCCCGGGTCCACGCAGCGGTCACACAGATTCTCGAATCCGGCGCAACCCCTGAGCGTGTAGCCGCTCTGCGGACCGCGCTCAACGTCTACCGTGCTGGAGGAACTGGAGAAATCTTACCTGCTCATCAGGAGGATGCCTTCAGACAGGTGAGCCCGGCTTTGACAAGGATCCTTGAGAGATTACGATTCTCGAGCAGTCCGGCTGATTTAAACAACGTCGCACAGATACTGTCGCTCTTCCGAGAAGGTGGCACCAATAACGGTGCACTACTGCCAGGCATCAGGCAACCTGCATTTGAGTTGTTCCGCGATAGCGCACTTTCAACCTTACTGGATGAGTCGCTCCAACTAGATCCGCAACGCCGCACAGCTGCTCCCCCTGCCCTCTCACCATCTGAGATATTCACTCGACTCCTTGACATGTTTCGCACGGGAGGCGCTCCGGATGCACCTTTTTCGTCGGAGCTGCGGGAATCAATCTTGACGATGCTTCAAGGCGGGTTGGATACCGCCGGTGAGCGCACACGCGATGCGGCGATTGCTGCACTCCTCGACAATGTCGAGCGCGCAGCTGGAGTAACGCGCAATGAGCGCTGGGAGCCAATCGGCAATTTGTTTGCCGGACCAGGCGATCCACAGGCCCGCCGGCAGTACATGCAAGCGCTTGCCACATTAATTCGCGACGGCGGTCAAGCTGCGCTTCTCCGTTCCTTCTCCTATCCAACAGGCGCGCCTGCTGGTAATGATGGGCGTATCCCAACACGAGTTGGGTCGGTACTCCAACTTACTGCTGCACACATAGATGAACCTGCGGTGAGAGAGGCGTTCTTGTCGGCTGTCCAGGGCATGTCCATAACCGAACGCCAGTCCGCGATCGAAGGCTTGCTGCGAGGCGCTCGTCAACTTCGAGCGGTGCAAGATGCCCCGATTCCCAATCAGGCAGCTGCTCGAACATTGGAAATTCTGCTTGCTGGTCGCAATCCATCAGGGTCGGACGCCAACCCGGCGGTAAGAGCCCTAGGAAGCCGAAGCAACGAGGCGCTCTCTTCCGCCGAACAGTTCATCCTGCAAGCGCTACCACCAGCGGAGTCACTATCGCAAATTCTCCGCATAATGGGAGAGGCGAGGGCGGAGGGTCCCGGACGATTGGGCGATGGAATCGCGCCAGGGCAGGATCGTGAGCGCACCGACAGCTGCCGCCTGTTGTTCGTAGAACAGCTCAGGCAATTCGGTCAGCAACAAGGCAATAGTGCAGAGATAAACAGCCTCCTCAATCGCTGGCTGGATCTCGTAGAGCCTGGCCACAATCGTGCACAGGAACTTGTCCGAATCATGGAGTTAATTCCGACCCAGCCGCAGCAAGTCGGAACATCGGAAAGAGTGCTGATGACTGCTCTCCTGCGTCATCCAAGTAACAATGCGCAGTCATGCCACACCATGGCCAGGAGACTGATTGATCTGGCTGCCGCCAACCCTAATTCGGTAACACAACTGCTCTCACTGCTTCCAGAGCAGGGAGCAGGTCCAGAAGCGATCAGGACTACCCTGAATGACACTCGCACAGCGTTGGAGACAATCGCATGGCTATCGACTGCACAAGCCAGTAGTTCAAGCAACTCGACTGCTCCTGCCTTTCTGAGAATGACTCTCTCCGTCCTTGTAAATGTGACTGCAGATTCGGCAATCATAAATAACATTGCCAACGATCGCAGCGGCTTGGTTCATCACGCATTTGCTGCCGCAGCACCGCGGATGGAGGCAACCAGGGCAAGACAAATCCTCGATGGAATAACAACGGTCTTGCGACCAGCCCTCTCTCCTCACGACAACGAACGCTACTCGAGCAGTCTCGATTCCAACCAACAGTTGGCCCTATTGCGAGGAATGGGGATACTCCACAACTACCTCGCTCCCTCGGATTTGGAAACGTTCCGTAGTGCGCTCCGGTTTGGTAGTCCACGCATCGATAGCTGGCATCGCAACGTTGCTTCCCATTTTTTGACGGCTGTGGCGTCCGGTTCAGGCTCTGTGGAGTTACGGCGTCGGGCTCTGGAAATTCTCGGTAATGATGGTTGGTCCCCGGCCAACCACAATGAAATTATGTCGCTCGTTTGGCGCGGCTCCCGTGACCATCGCGGTCAGCAGAGAGCACCACTAATCGAAACTCCGGAGTTGAGGGAAGCTTCTCTGGCTGTGATGCTCAGAGCCTCATCTGTTCCCTTTGGCGCCTGGGCAAACGGCAATCAATGGCACGAACTCGAAACCATGTTGGGAAGCCTCATGACACCGGAGCGGGTAAGGCAAGAAGTTGGTCAATTCCTTACCAGAACTGACTCAGTTGGTGGGTCGCTTACAAATAGATGGGCTGTTGAGCAACTCCTATCGCATGCCGGTTGCACTAACCAGAACAATCTCCTGGATGCGGCTCGAGATGTAAGTCCCGAGGCCAGCGACCTTATTCTCAGCGTCGCGCGAGAGCGAGCGAATCGTGCTCTAACACAACTTTCCGCACCTGGAGCGGCTGCTTCGCTTGGCGCCGGCCTCATGGGTCCTCTGCCGCTGCTCATGCATATCACAGCCCGTCCAGAAGCAATAGCAAGCTCAGCCGAGCTGATTAACGAAGCTGATGCCTGCACCAGGTTCGCAGCAGATAGACTTACACCAGAAGGGTTGCCCCAACTACGGCAGCGTGCAGCAGGCGGCGACCGCGCGTCTCTGCTGATTCTGTCTCGTCTTGCGGTCCGCACTGTTGGTCAAGATGAAACAGCCAACAACCTTACACAGGCGGCAAGGACCGCCCTGACGCAACTCATGGAAGATCGTGGCAATCGCCATCTGGTCCTGGACTATATGGCTAGAATTCCGACCAGTTGGCACGGTCGGTTTGAAATCGATGCCGCGTTCATTACCAACCTTATCCGGACAGAAGTTCAGGATGTGGGTGCTGGTGACAATCTTGCCCAGACTCTGAGTCGCATCCAGTCGCGCTGGGCAGGAGCAACGGGCGTTTCGGTTCGTCCAATTCTGGATGAGATATTGCTTGTGGAGGCCAGACGATCTCGATTGGTGACTGATTCGCAAGCGGCTGTAGCGATTCTCGCCTCGACCAATCCTCTGGAGCTCCTATCGAACCTTGGCGCTGCCGGAAGAACAGAGGAGCCAATCGCTCAACTTGCAAGGGCGGCCCGAGCTGACTCTCCAGCAGGAAGAAGAGCCATTGAGGCCTTGTTGCTTGCGGCTCGACATCCCACCGATAATGCCAGCCTGGATCCCGCTACCAGGGCGTTAATCGATCTGGCAACTTCCAACGACGTAGCTCAATCAGTTCGAGATCATGTCCAGCGAGCCTTTTTGAGTGGTGGTACCGATGGTATCAGACGAACATCCGCAATTTGGACCGCATTGCTAAATCGAATAGCCACACAACCAGAAAGATCGGATCTACATCCATTCCTTACAGCCATGGCGACGGGACAGGACAGATTGCCTGAAACTGATGAAGTCATGCGGCGCTGGTTAACGTCGGGACCATCCACATCTGACGGTCCATTATCCGTGCGCGGAGCGCTCAACGGTGCAGCATCAAATCGGGATGTCCTGCAATTGCTCGAGCAGATGGCTCGTGGACAGAGCAACCAGGCAGTAGTCGCTCTTCGCACGCTTTGCGATCTGGCTCATCGTGATGCCACCTTCGCCAACTCGTCGGAAGCGCGGTCCGCACTATTGAGGCTGGCCAACGGTGCCGATGCCGGCGGCGGAATGCCGGCACGAGCAGGTAATGCCGACTTGCGACGAGAAATCTTCGATCGCGTATTCGACGGACTAAGAACTCATCCATCAACGATGAATCACATGCTGCCGTTCCTAACAGCACTTGTCTCCGGAATGCAGACGGACAGCTTCCCCCGTCCAACCAGCCAGGGTACAAACTTCCTCCAGTATGCTGCTGGTGGCGCCTTTGCCCCCATTCTCGCCGCCTTAACTCGAGCGGCGCATAATGATTCCGAAGGTGGCCGCGCGTTGAGAGTGCTGGCACTTGTCTCTCGCACCACCGCCAGCGATACCGCCCATCCGTCACATGCAGCGCTGAGTCGATTGCTAAATG
>CAZISK010000334.1:0-8119 GCA_964541355.1 uncultured Candidatus Obscuribacterales bacterium | reverse complement strand
GCTCGGTCTGACCGCAATTTTCCTTTGTACTTTGATTCTCCCATTTTGGGACAAGGCCTCTACGGCTGCTTGTTGGCTGTACGTCACGGTGTTCGCAGTCCACATGCTCTTAGTAAATTTGGCCCTTGGTATTTCCCTTGGTACATTTTTCTTACAGGACAAAAGCTACAATGATTGGCGATGTATCGGAAAGCAGACGATCCTTGCGACATTTCTGTGCCTTTTGTTCGGCTCCTTCCCGATCTTTTATCCAGCCGGTTCCTTACCAAACAGTTTCAATTCTTCGACGCAGTTCTTGCAACTTTCCGAAAGCAAGCCTGGGGTACAGATGGCAATGAGTCAGGCCGGCTACGTTGCTGGAGATAAGCAAGACTCAGCCAGGTTAATCGCCGCTGCCAGCCGGCAGCTGAACGAACCGGAAAAGAGTCTGCCATATTTGACTGATGCGATCAAGGCCGAGCCTAAAGCCTGGAACATTTACCAGATTTACATCGAAAGAGCCAGAGTCTATCTGGCTCTCGGTAACTTGCCGGAGGCTTTGGCCGATGCCAACCGTGCCATCGACAAAGACGCCACTCGAGATACTCGGGCTGAAGCGCTTGCCTATCGAGGCGATGTATACAAGGCGATGGGCAAGTGGCAGCAAGCGATCGATAGCTACAGTCAGTCCATAGAAAGCACGTCGATTGTAGGTGATCCGACCGGAAAGCGAGCCTATCTATATCTTAAAATGGGCGACTGGAACAAGGCCATTATTGATCTTACGTCTAGAGTTGAAGTCTCCCCCTCAGCGGAGAATTATCTTGAGCGTGCGATCGCCTATGAGAAGTCTGGCGACAAGAAGAAGGCCGACAGTGACTATCGGAAAGTGGTCAGTCTTTTGGATAACGCTTCCTTTCTCAAGAAGCCCAGCTCTGCGTATGAGGAAGCGTTCAGAGTTGTTTTTGCGCCGTTAATAAAAAAGCCTATCGCCGATGCGCTGCTTGTCAGATCCTTCGCATATCAACAGTTGGGAGAGTTCGATAAATCCAGACTGGATTTTTCCGAAGCCATGACAAATGGGGGCAGAACTGACGGTATTCTGAAGGAATTTCAAAAGGAGACTGGAACACGTTTAGAATTCGACGGCAAAAAGTAAAATGAAATTTCCAGAGTTCAAACAATCAGATGCAACAAAGCTGCGAACCCTGTGTGGCAGATGCAACAAGACCGTACTCACGAACCAAACGGGATCGTCGAGCGCGTGCTCATTCTGCAAGTGCGAAAAGCCGAACGTGGAATGTTCTGATGCTGACGATATCGCCAGTGGTGCCCCCTGCGATGTTGAATTTCCGGATCTCGGAGCGGACCTGTCGATTCTCGAATTTCTTGGAGAAGGTGGGATGGGCCGCATTTTTAAGGCGCAGAGCTCTGTGGGTGCGATCTTTGCCGTCAAGGTTTTGAAAGGTGAGCTGGCCGGAGACAAGGAAGCTCTTAAGAGGTTCGAGCAGGAAGTCGATGCTGTGTCAGCCCTCGACCATCCAAACCTGATTGCAGTGCACCGTCGAGGAATCGCTGCTGATGGCGCACCGTATCTGGTTATGGACTTTATTGAAGGCGGTAATCTTTCCAGACATCTCAAGAATGGGGAGATGAGCGAAAAGGAGATCCTGGATATCTTCTTCGATTTGACGGCTGCCCTTGCCTGCGCTCATGCAGGCGGCATTATCCATCGCGATATCAAGCCGAGCAACGTATTGTTAGCAAGATCCGATGAAAGGCAGACGGCAAAACTTGTCGACTTCGGAATTGCTAAGCTGATGCCGACCGAGTCGACAGGTGTACGTGAAACGCACGACCTGACCAAGACCGGCGATATTTTCGGCACACCCAACTACATGAGTCCCGAACAATGCATGGGCTTTCGGCTGGATGAACGTTCCGATATCTATTCGCTCGGCTGCTTGATGTACGAGGTGCTCAACGGAAAACCTCCGTTTGCGGGGGAGAATCCGATTCAGATTGTTGTAAAACAGATAAGCGACGAGCCCATTTCGCTGGTTGGCTCCAGAGCTTCCGATCTTGCTCGCGGTCTGGAAGCCGTCATATTCAAATGTTTAGCGAAAAAACCTGAAGATCGTTATCAATCCATGTCCCAAGTAGACGCCCATCTCGAGAAGCTCCGTCGCGGCGAGAAACTACCACTGGTGCATAATGTCAAACGACCGAAAGCCCACCTTTCGCGTGTGCAGATCGGCGCTCTAATCGGGCTTAGCCTGACCTGTCTTGTGTACGGTCTGATTTTTCTCGAGTCCGGAATTACGGGTGTGCTTTTCGTGCCGATAATCTTTTCTGTCCCAGCAGCCATAGGACTGATTGAGTCTGGTAAGAAGCTCTGGCTTCCGCAGCCAGAAAGAAAGCAATGGCGTAATGTTGGAAAAATCATATTTGTCCTTTTAGGTCTGTCCGCTGCGATTCTCGTTATTGCAGGTAATGGCCTGTTTGAATGGATGCCACAACCTCTGCAGTATCTCCTGGTTATTGTCCTTGTTTGTCACTTTGTTCTTTTCTGCAGTTTCGTCGCCACGATTATTGGTGAATTTTGGTTCGGAAAAGAGCAACGTACACCTATGAAAGGGATTACCAGGAAATTGTTATTGCTCTCTATTCCGCTTACACTTTTGGGATCATTGCTAGTTCCGAAAGTCTTCGAGAAAACCGCGACGAATCTAATCTTAAGCCCTCTATTTCCATCGCGCTACGAGCCGATGCGCTGTCTTGCGCCTCGATGGGCAGAGGCTCTATGCCGGACATCGATTTTATTGAACAACGACGAAAATGACGCCTACCGCTCCCTAGCTGAACTATTGATTCAGCTCAAGCGTCCGCAAGAGGCGGCTGCGCTACTCGACCCGAGGACTAAACTCGTTCCGTCTGCGGTGCCGTATACGGTATTACTTACCCGTGCGCAGGCTTTGAGTGATACGGGAAAGTGGCGGGCTGCAATCGCTGTTGTTGACAAGGTGAATAGTCCGAGCTGGAGAAGAAATGAGGTGTTTGCCACCAGGGCGCGAATCAATTTCGATCACAATGCCTTTCCGGATGCGATAGCCGACCTGGACAAAGCGCTCAAGTGCGTCAGCTCTTGGGAAAGCACGGATGAGTATCACTTATTACGGGCCGCAGCCCACTGGCGAATGGGTGATCGTGCCAAGGCGCTGGAGGACGCGACGAAATCAATCTCCACGGCCGGATATTCCACCAGCAAAGCCCCTCTTTACATAAAGCGCGCTATTTTGAATGAGCTGAACGACAATCCAGAAGCTGCAAAAAAGGACTTCCAGTCCGCCCAGGAGGTTTTGGATTCCGAGCACGCACCATCTGAGGGTATGTACGTGAATGTACTGATTGATAGGGACGGTGTCATTTACCGCTTCTTGATGAAAAGCTATGTGGCTGAGAAATTGAAAGAGCACGCTAAGTCAGACGAGTATCTTCGATCGGCCAAGCTCTTGGGCGGGCGAAAAGAGGATCTGCTCAAATCGTTCGCTCACGACTTTTCCATCAAAATATCATGGTAGGCATTTCAACCAGATCTCTGCTAGATCCGCACGCTGCATTAGTTGTAGCGCCTTTGCCCGCTCGATCGGTATTTCGGCGAGACCGACTTTAAACAGCCAGCGTGAAAAACCGTCAATCAACGGCTCCGGAATTTGCTCGCAGAGCGATCTGGCTAAGTTATCGAAGTCAGGGTCCGTGGCAAGCAGTTGAGTCAGCACCATATATAGTGCCACTTCATTGCTGGTGTTGACAAATCGTATCGCCATGTCTTTTAGTTGGTCCGCTTTGTCGCTTGAGGCAATCTGTCTTATGGCCATCTCAGAGACCTGGGGATTGACCTTGAGGCACTCGGAAACCAGCGCGCTCAGGACCTTTTCGTCTTTAGAATTCTCGATGATGTTGGCGATCAGCTCTTTGGTTTCATAAGGGTGGGCTGTCGCCAACTGAATTGTAAGGGCCACTGCTGTCGAGACATGCCTGGTGGCCATGAGCTGTTTGGTTATCGTCCCTAAGGTATGTCTCTTTTTCTGTCCGGCAAGGAGCATGAAAATTCTCGACAGGCACTTGTTTTTCTTAAGACCGGCCAATTCGATTGCAACCGAGCTCGCTTCGGCATTTTCCTCTCGATCAGCCAGGTCCAGAAGCCAGATCAAATAGAATCCGTCAAATCGATCATGCGCACTCTCGGATATAGCCTTCTTGAGCGCGTCTGCTTTTAACCAGGATACAGGGCATAGTAGTCGCAGTTGGTGAAGCGCTGACAATGCATAGATCACCCTGCTTCTGTATGGACTGAACCGGTCATTCGCCAATGTTTCCAGATTCTCCAGTGCCAGTATCTCGTCAAGCTCTCTGACCGCTCTTTCAATACAGTGCATGAAAGTATTTTCCATGCAGTCACTTCCGGCTATTGTAAGGATAGTAGCAAGCTGTCTCAGTCCTTTGGAATTTCGCGTGGCGGCGACCAGGGCAAGTATGTCCGCCACCGTATCAAGATCTTGCGACCCTACCAAAGGACTGAGAGGTGAGTTGAAATATGATATAGTCAACAACTCATCGACAATTCCTTCGGCGATGAACATCTCTTTGCGCTGGCGAAGCCGCGCCAGAAGCCGAGCGACCAAATTCGGTCTGCATCCTTTCAACAACTGTGATAAGAGCTCGCATACATAGCTGTTTGTGTTCGTGCTTTTGTCGAAGAGAGCCTCGAAGAAAGTTGTTACCTCATCGATGGTGGCATTGCTACATACAATACGAGAGGCTCGTTCAAATAGTTGAGTATGGTCATGGGACTTGAGATGAACGCAAAACTCTATGATGATGCCTGAACCTTCCTCGACGTACATGTGCTTTAAGATCGAATCGACGATCACACTTTGTCTTTCGTTGACGAGGTCGTTAAGAACTGACGCCAGCATATCGAACTGACGGAGCCTGGCTAGATCGACGGCGAAATTGAAGCAGGGGTCTCCTTCGCCTGCTTTTACAACACTCAAGAACCAGGCACTTATTATTTCAGGCATTTCCACTGCCAGATACGTCAGTATGGCATTTGATTCTTTAGAGGCGCCAATCTCTGTGAGAAGGTCTCTAAAATTGTTCAACAACATGATTTGTTCACAGCACTGAGACCAGGAGTTGCCATGACGGAGGATCTCGGTCTGCTTTCTAACATTGTCTCTGTATTTCTCGACAATGGAGACAGCTGTGCTTACAGCCAGATCGCAGCCTTCCATGACCACCGAGTTGTTCCCTTCCGTTGACATTATCTGGCTGAATGCAAGCAACTTGCCTAATCTGGCAACATGGTGGCAAAAAACAGCCAGACCTTCTACGTTGTTATGCTTGCTCAGGTGGCTGACGATAGTGGCAAGGATGTTGATACAGTTTTCCTCCGCTGCCAGAGCCAGTAAATTGTCCACCAACTGCGGGTCTCTCTGGTCCTCTAGGTAAGTCTTCTCCAGGCAGGTGGCAATACATCCTCTTGCATTTTCCAGGGATAGAATCAGCAATCTATCGACGGATGGAGCGTTGTCGACGGCAAAGCGAGTGGCTACCATCATCGCTTCCAGCGCTTCACCCCTGTCTCCAGACGAGTCGAAGAAATTGGAGATGGCGATCAGCCAGTTGAACACATCCTCAGGAGAAAGAATCCGCCCTGCTTTGCCGGCAACAGCTACGAGCTCATTAGCATCTATTTTGCCGAACTCAGCCATGTGCTCGAATGCGGCTTTTCTCTCCTGGTCCGCCGAGTTGATTACGACTACACCGCAAAAACGTGCCAGGTGTGCCTGATCTACCCTGCCTATTGCATCGAGCTTCTTCGACAGTGCTATAAATGAGGTCTTGGCGAATTCCAGTCTGGCGGTGGGACTGACATTACAAATGATACCAGCCAGTTCCAGATATTGATCGGTGGCTTCGATATCGCAGAGGTGCTTCTGTTGTTCGAGGACGGCTCTAAAGACCATGGCGGAGGCCTGAAGGAAGTCGACGGAAATAGCGTCGAATCGCGTTTTCTGGTACGGTCGTAATCCGTATTCTTTGAGCATTTTGAATGTCGAGATCCTGACGATATAAGGCTGATCGAGCTCCAATGCAATGATGCTGGAAATGTCTTTGAGCTGCGCTCTGATGTCGTCGAGCACCTTGAAAGCGGCGTCGTGATTGCCGTCATCATACTTCGTCAGGGCTAATAGCAACGCGGCGTGATTAAGTTGAGTTTGGTCACTATTTTGCTTGGCGTCGTTGAGAGCCAGAAGGAAATAGTTGCTTGCCATAGAGGATTTGCCGGAGAGGGCAAGGCAATATCCGATTGAAACGGCGACGTCGATCTGCAGCTTTCCATGGCGACCGGAATCTATGCGTTTGAAGACCTCCAGATAAATCTTGACGGCAGTTTCATAGTCGCCTTCATCAAATAGATTGTTGCCGTCTCTGACGTTGCGTTGCATCCAATTGTCAGGACGCGTCTTGAGCTCCAGCTCCGCAGCCAGCCTTTTAATGCGGTCTCTTGCCTGGCGCCCGGCTTTGAATGTATTGGTGGAAATTTTGCTGAATCCGAGACCTTCTTTGCGGACCTTTTTTTTATTGGTCGAGATCGCTTTGACAGCCTCGTCCAGATCGAGGATATCCTCCCCTGTGCCGGGCGATAGAATAGACTTTGAGCCATTAGTCTGCGGTGGCTCGGTCGCTAACTGATCGATTGCCAACTTGGGCGCGCCCAGATATGGTATTGCAGTTGGTGCGGTCCAGAGCATTCTGAGGAGCAGGTGCGCGGTCTCACTAATATGAGGCGAGCGGTGCGACAAGAGCGATTGAAATAGAGTCGAGCTGGTCGGGTTGGCCAGATCCGTCCTTTTGAAGAGGATGCACTCGTCACCACCTCCGTGAGCGTTGAATAGATCCGGGTCTATGGCAACCGCAAGTAGCGAGGCGTGAATAATCCAGCATGAAAAGTTGTCGACGTCAGGATCGTAGTGATCTTCCGTGCGTTGCGGATGCTGATAGTTGGGATGACCGAATTCGAGACTTTTCTTGCCCAGAAGCGCCGGTACGAATAAGGCGTCGTAATCTACCAGTCTGAGACCTTCGTCCGTGACCAGAATATTGCCGTGCTGGAGATCGCCGTGAGCGATACCGGCACCTTCCAGCTCTCCAACCAGTTTGTGGAACTCACGAAGCAGCCAGGTCATTTGTTCGGCGTCACGATGGTGACGTTCGATGAACTGATCCAGGGTGGTACCATTTACCCAGACCATTTTGAGGCAAGGATACCAATCTCCTTTGACTCGAATACCCTCTTCCAGGTAGTAGAAGTCGACGGTCGAATCTAAGTTGTCGAACAGAATGAAGTCGCTTATGTGTCTGTAGCGCTCCTTCTGATCCGGTCGCTCTGAAAGGAAACAGCGTACCGCCCATGAAGTGTTACCGCAGTTGGCTTTGTAGACGCTGGCGAAAGTTCCGCTTGCCGAGCGGGGCAGCCCCATGGAGTTGGTTTCAATAGTGGCCCGTTTCAGATCCTGGTCTGAAAAACAGATTTGCGGGCTCTGCACGGCCTCGTTGTAGTCTTGTGGGGTCGGCCAGTTTTTCATTAAGCCTCGCTCGAACTGATACTGTTTTACCGCAATCGAGCGTTGATCTATCTGAGCTTAACAGAATATACATATCCAGGAAGTCGGTATCACGGTGCTGAGCCGGTTGCCTTCGGAGGAGCTGGCGTTGATGGCAGTAACTCAGGACGGGTGGGTAGCCCTGGGAATTCGGAACCAGAAGGTGCTGCCTTCACCCACGGTGCTGTCTACGCCGATCCGTCCATCGTGAGATTCGACAATCAGCTTACAAATGGAAAGTCCCAGACCAGAGCCTTTTTTCTCGGTTCTGTCCGTTATGTCGACCTGTTTGAATCTCTCGAATATACTGGCTTTCATCGATTCCGGGATGCCTCTTCCCTGATCCTGGACGCGCACTTCAACGTAGTCGTCGGCAAGCGATGTGGTGACGACGATTTTTGTCCGGGCAGGGGAAAACTTAAGGGCGTTGCTTATCAGATTGACCAGCACCTGCATGAGACTTGCTT
>CAZISK010000333.1:0-8132 GCA_964541355.1 uncultured Candidatus Obscuribacterales bacterium | reverse complement strand
CTGGGCACCGATCTTATTCCTTGCCGGCACTCGCTACTTTGGTCCGGCATCAATGACTTATGAATTCATTGGCTTGTCCTACATGGCATTTAGGCTCAGTCAACTGGTCGTTATCGTGCGTAACCGTCTGGTGGCGATGCCATCGCTTCTAGATTACCTTGGATTCTCCTTTTTCGTTCCTACCTTATTTGTGGGGCCAATTAGTTCATATACTACGTTTGCTGCATCGTATTCTTCGGTAGACAGGACCCGTTTTCCCATTGATGTATGCGTGCAACGCATCGCAGTTGGTGCCGTCAAGGTGCTTTATCTCGGGCCTATTCTCGAGAGGGTGAGTTATAGCGGTTTTCTGGCAGACGGCAATGCGCACCCGCCGGTCGATTTAGTGATCGCGGCCGTTGCTTATTATCTGTACTTTTTCTGCAACTTTTCTGGCTTTTGCGATGCGATGATTGGGGCGGCAGGACTTTTAGGTATCAAGGTCAGTGAAAATTTTAACAACCCACTTGCTGCCAGGAATGTGCAGGATTTTTGGAGCCGATGGCATATAACGCTGACAAATTATATGAGAGATATGTTTTTTACTCCTGTAGCGAAAGCTCTGATGACCCGCTTGCCACCAGCATTGTCGAAACATGCGATTGCTCTGACTATTTTGATGGTTTTCCTTTTAATCGGTTTGTGGCATGGCAGAGAAATACGGTACTTGATTTGGGGTGCAATAAATGGGGGCGCCGTGGTGGTCAATTATTACTACGATATCTTCTTGCGCACTTATCTTTCTTCCGGTCAACTCGACTGGTACAGGAAAAATCGCATCATCCATGCTTTGGCAGTGGCAATCACCTTTTCGGTTATTTGCACATCTCTTTTCTTTATTGGCGTTAAAAGCGAAGATATGCACTTTATTTTCGAAAAGATTTCAAATCGGTAGATGATTGTGCGGTGAGATTCCAAAAAACGAGATTTACTCAAATGTTGTGTTCTAACATTGTTTAGGCGGACTCTTCTTGTTTGATACCATCGACGAATTTAATTCCTTGGATCAGCTCTCCAAGCCGTTCTGGTCGATTCAGACGGCGCCAACGTTTCTGTGCAGACATCGATAATTTGAAAACCATAGTTAACATCGATATCGCGGTGCCAGCAGCACATCAGGACCGCGCTTGATTCCGGTGTCCTGATGTCGAAAACTGAACGAAGATCTCAATTCTTAGTAAAGTGGTGTCGTATATGAATGCGCATCGAATTAGAGCCAACGCAATACGCAACTACGTGATCCCCTGGTATGACGAGACTCTCACTCTTGTTCATATAGCAAATTTTCTCCTGCTTCAGGATAGAGTCTATCTCTTGATCGTCTACACCCTACTCCACTGGATTTGGAAGCACGAACCATCTGTTCGAAAAGGGATAGGGCGTCCAGCGTGTCACTCTAATGTTAGAACTTCTTCTAGCCTCAACTGCAAGATCGTGAGGCAAAACGATCTTCTTGGGTCTTCTTTTACCTTGCAAAATGATAGATAAAGTCGCAATATTGGTGTCGCCAAGCAATTTAATGTACTCCCACCTATAATTGCTCGAGTCCAATACGGGCGTCTTGCTGGTTTTCATAGCGCGCTTGATTGTCTTGGTCATAGCAAGGACCTTTGCACTCTGAATGCTCGACGATACAAGAAACTGAAAGCAGATAAAAACGAGAAGGCTCGTGCGTAATCGATCGATCTTGGCCGGCGAAAGTGAATCCAGGCATGCGAATAGACAAATAAAAAGAACGAACACAAAGTTAAAGCGATAAGCAGCCAAAATGAACGGCCACGCCCAATACATTGTCTCCATAGCCCCCCAAATCGAAGCGCTGCTGCTTACTATTGCCGCAACCACTGATAAGAGCGCCGAGGTCCTACTTGGAAATCGTTTCGCTATCAGTAACATAAATCCGGTCAAGACACCGAACAAAGTCGAGATCAGCAATGGCGGAGAGTCGACGAATTTATTTATATGTCTACTCAAAGTGTTACTGCTACATTGAGGAAGTTCAGCAACCGGGTCCATGAAAAAATAAAAGACTGCAAGACGCAACGCTCCAAGCACCATAAGTATCGAGCCGACAATCAGTAACAGTCGAGCATCCTCACGTTTTCGAGCTAGAACGAAGGAGGTCACTGTGCAGAGACTGAGAAATACAACTGAGTTGGTCGGATGCAGGCTAACCAGCACCAGCCCCAATCCGATAAGCATTATGGATTTCCTAACTGTTAGCCTCGTCAAGAGTCCTACATACAGCGGCCACATTACTTCGCAAGATATGACGTTCTCGGACTGGCAGGCCAGTTGCATATTCATCGAAACTAAAACAATTGATACAACAGGCCAAACGAAAAGCCATGGCTTTTCCTTGCGCACAATCAACCAACATAAAACCAGCACACAGAGCGGAATTGAAGCGAAGACCAAACAATGCGTCAGCGTCGCTGGTTCTAACTTTCCTGTCTCCTGGGCAACAATCATGGCCGGTACGTGCAATAATGCTCGCCCCCATCTATTTGAGTAAACTAGTAGCGTCTGATAATTTATACTCATTACCAGAAAGTAGCTCCCGTCAAAGAGCGTAGGAATACGAGCAATGATTACGGTTGCCATTGCAATCAACATCAGGGCAAACACGATGTTTTGGGCTTGCAGAATCCGTTGGATCCTGCTGATGAAAGACATAACTTTTGTCCCTGAAAATTGCATAGCGGAATCTACAAGTCGCTGGGAGCCGACACTACGATGCCCCTAGAAGCCATCGCTTGTCAAACGATAAATCGAGAATAGCCCAGATTGTGAGCCGTAATCAAGTATTCATGTGCAAACCCCCTTCAAGAGCAGGCGGATGGGTTCTAAAGTCCATGAAGATCTATCTGCTTTTCGAACTTATCCACCAACGCCACAGGTTATTACTTGGCTTCTTGGTGTTACGAGAAAACGAAGAAGTCGTCCTTGGCTCGGGCTGTGAAGCATTGAATGAGTTGATGAGAACCACGCCACAGTGTAGTGGACCAACTCCCGTAATCCTAAAATGCGACGAATACTTCCTGTAAAGTAAGTAGTCTTGAAAGTGGATGACATAGGCACGATCAAGACTGTTCGTCCATCTCGGCAGCGTGGACTTGACATAGATTAACGGACGCGACGTATCAACCAGGCGACCAAGTGCCAGGGCGTATGGAAACGGATACCACTTCGGCTCGAGGTCTGCTATCACCGGATAATCCGGATGCTCATTGATAAGCTTGGCGACGGCGCTAATGGAGCAGCGGAATGGTTCACGTTTATGGCTTCTGGAGAGGAATAGGTCTTCCTGTAACTCTACGACGATAAGAAAGATAAGGACGATCGTTGCAATGGCACGGCGAAACACGCGTCCGCCTTGCCACAAGCGCCATAAGAAGTAGGACACCGGAATTATAGCGATCATCGGTATCGGCAAAAAATAACGCACTAGTGTCGATCTTTGCCCGCCAAAAAGATAGTCTGGCAGCCAAAATTCGGCCGCAAAGACAAGGAAGATTGATAATAGGAAGCCGAATTGCCAACGAGATCGAACAATCATTAAGGCAATTGAGATCAATAAGCATGCCAGGATGGCGATATGACAATAGAAAAAATCGTCAAAAACGTGTCTTTCCCGAAATTGGAAACTGAACTGAGGCCTATATGTCCAGGCGAACAGCCATGAAAAGAGCCAGGCGTTGTTTAGGCAATACTGAGGCACTTTCGTCTTAAGGTAACCGACAGCGAGGTTGGCTCGATTGAATCCGCTTGCCAAGTTCACTAACAACGGCGAGAGCATCACAGACGATACCATCAGGCATAACAGGTGGACAATGCGCGGATTGATATCCGCCCGCCCGATGCGCTTCTGTCTGAGCCACTTAAAACCCAGAGAGGACAACGAGAAAAGCAAATGGGAGACAATTACTAAAAGGGTCAGGAATGTGCAGTACACTCCGATTAGGATGCACAAGAGATATATGGACCAGCTCACTTTGCCACCAACTCGGAAGCCTCTCAGGAATGCAGCTGACGATAATGTGAAGATTAGAGTGAATAATGAGTACTCTCTGAGCTCTTGCGAATAGCAAACATGGAGCGGTGAAAGACACAACATTAGAGTAGCAAGACAGGCCGGACCACGCTCTCCAACGAGCTCGTATGTAAGCCAGAAAAATGCGGGGAGACAAAGCACTCCAAAGAGCACTGGCAGCAATCGTAGGACATATATCTCATCCTCCCCGAATACCTTTGCCCACACAAAAAGAGCCTGGTAAAAACCGGGCGTGTGCTCAGGATGATCGTGACATACAACACGAGCAACCTTGGTAATCGAACGCCCGCTTTTTTGATACTTATCAATCAATGCCTGCCAGTTAAGCGGTCTGTTGAGACTGGCTTCGGTAACGTACTTCACAGCGCTGCCAAAGTAATTGCCGGAGATATGCATGAGTGTGAACGTTTCGTCATACCAGAGCACCACACGGTCAATCGCATAGGTTCTAACCGCGGTCCCGATGAAAATTGTCAGCACAAGGAACACAAGAATCATCTTGTTCTTAGACATTTTCAATCATGCCCTTCAAGTTCCCCCTTAGATTTTTCACCCGACTGAGAAATCGACCTTCTCTGCGCTGAACGCTTTTAAGGATTCATATTTAACATTTTGAAGCGATCAATTTAATTAATGTGAAGTGCACCGTATATGGTTCTTCCAAGAACCTCTTGCGGCTCGTCGCCTGTGGTATCAAACGAGTCTATGGTTGGTTGGACCAAATAGGATCTCCAGACAGGAAACGGCAGGGCCACTTCGCGCATCTATTAAGTCACGGAAGTTAATTTCGCTTGACCATTAACAGTTGTCAATCTTTGACGGCTAATGACTTAAAGAACTCGGTTGCCTCTGGACCGTCTATCCGAGCTTGAGGAGCCTTCGCGAAAAGGGCGTAGCATGTCTTAGTTTTGTCGTTGAAAAACTGCTGCATTTTGAATGAGTACTTTCCGTCTGCAGTTGTCCCGGAGACCTCGAATCCCTCGAAGCCACCCGGTACAGACTTCTTCACACGAGCCGTCTCCTTCAAACTGTCTCTCTTGACGGCGGCGGTGCAGCTGTCTGCCATAACTGTGTCGTCCGTAGGTTTAAATCTTGGCCAGGCCCCAGCGGTCAGGGACATCGAGTTATCAGACCATAGGAAGGATTCGATATGACTGCCGTATACAGTTCTCTTAGGCGGTCGCGGAAAAGAAATCTTGTATTTCCCATAATTACTTGACAACATTCGTGTGCCCGGGTCGTAGTTCCAGTCGTAACGTGGATCTTTCACTTCTTTCGGAGGCCCTTCGGTATCGTCGTCTTCTTCATCCGAACCGCCACCCGTGCATCCTGTCACCAGGAGGCAAGCAATTAGCGTCAATCTCATCATCCAAGGCTTCATAATGATTTCTCCCGCGTGATTGAATGTGAATTTCCTTCTCATGAGATGATAGATTACCAAACATTCAAGAATATGAACCAGTCAAATTGCTTCTGACATTCATTATGTACCACCCGATCAAGAATTACATCGGCTACTGTAGGGTCGCCGATGGTGTCATGCCAGTGATCGATTGGAAACTGGCTTAGAATGATAGTGGAGCCACGTAAATTCGCTAATTGTCGTTGATACCCGTTGCTGGAGTAAGTGGACCTTGAGGGCTACCCAAAAATCATCAAGTTCCTGAGAACCTTGGAAAAATTTTCAATGCGCTGGCGACTCCCACTTAAGCGGAAATTCTTTAGTCGGAAGCTCTTGTCCCATTAAATGGTTCAGTCCATCGTCGTGATGACTTTTGTCCGGCAAGTACTCGTGATTGGCACCGAAGTATTTGTTGAGGATAAACCTAAAAGAGTTGACCGGCGATATGGTGCTCCACGGGGAGATATCACGTCCACCTGGTGGAAGATAGTAGGCATTGAATATCGGCAATGTATATTCGTGATGCTCGGGAGTGCCTGCATGAAACCACGGGCCATGGTCACCTTGAATGACAATGATTGGACGTTTCTTCGATTCTAGGAGATTTTTGATCACCTTTAGGATCAGTTTACGAGTAAAGACCATTTGTCGCACGTAGTCTTTCTCAGTGAAATAATCCGGTTTGTTTTGGTACGGAACTTTGCAGGGTTTCCCTTTCGCCGTGAAGACTAGCGGCCAATGCGGCAACATGCAGTGAATAAAAACAAACTTGGGTCCGCTGATCGTTTTAATCTCATCGAGCTGATGCACGAACGAGGTGCGCTTGAGACGCGCAATATAATTTCTAGGATCGATTTCGACCGGCAGGCTGGCACACGCAGAGTCACTCAAAATCATCAACGTGAAGGCATCGCCGGGTCCCGAAGGAATGTTGGTATCAGCATAGGGATTCCAGTTGGTCGGTGCGCATCCAGAAGAATAGTTGACGAACCTGTATCCTGCCCTCCGAAGGTAGCGAACAACACGATTGTCCCTGAGCAACTGTCCGCAAATTTTCAGCTGCGGATTCTCTCGTACGTGTCTCTTTGCGACCCATTTGCGATAAACATCTGCGACACCATCCAGCGACATCATATTGAGCGAGGATGCCAGAGAAGGACGAGTGTGCTCGTAGTTGGTATGAGAGTTGGTGGCGACATAAAATCCTAAATCCCTGAGGGTATGTTGGAAACGGTGGTCTTCGCTTCCCGTAAGCAATGTCATCACATCGTCACCACACATCATGTCGAAAATGAAGTAGTAAATATCGGGAGGATCTTCGGGTACAGTCAACGGCACTCGGCTATCATCGACACTACTGAGGCTAATGATCTGTTCGGTCGATTTATTTAATTGGGTCTGGATCTGGACAAACTTAAAGGCGTTGTAGGCAACGAGCCCGAAGGAAACGAGTGTCAGAGCGAGCGCCAAGTCCCTATGGAACTGTTTTACACGCGTCAAACAACATAGTAAAGCTACCAGTATGCACCAGTAGAGCACGGAAATGAGCCAGCCTTGTGAATAGTGGTCAGATCCTCCGAGAGTTGCAAGCATCGGAAGCTTCGCCACAACCAGGTCTCTGAATCCACCATACGAATAGAACCACACAACTACTGCTGAAGTGCAGATACCAGCTTTCACGCTCTCTCTCACGAGACCATAGAACACCCCTAGCAACAGCGCCGTAGATATAAGGGCGCCTGGAACGAGAACCCACAGCACGTCGCTATAAATGTCCCAAGCGCACCCATGTAGTGCAAGGAAGATCGGCCACAGAGCAAAGAAAAATGGATGCAGCACGACTATCAAAACATACAGCTTGGACCAGGTTTTAGCTGACATCCGAAAACGTTTCATCGTACCCAGCACCCCGCGAACTCATTGTAACGCAACAAAACGCATTGAACTGCCAATCACCAACGTGCATGTCAGTTGAATGAATCTGCTTTGGCAAATCTCGTGAACGCAAGAGCGCGAATCAACGATGACTCATCTCCACCTTCGGCTGAGCATACGTCGCAGTAAAGCGGGACTACTCTTCACCATCATATCGAAGTGATGTGAAAAATTGCGTGGTTTCCGGTCCCTCAAGGCGATCCTTGGAGCCTTTGGCCAGCAGAAAATAACATGTCTTGGTCTTTGGATTGAAAAACTGCTGCATCTTGAAATTGTGTCTTCCATCAGCGGTCGTACCAGTCACCTCATACCCTCTAAAACCACCTGGCAAAATCTTCAGCTCTCTGGATAGCTCCTTCAAACTATCCTTTTTAACCGAATTGGTGCAACTTTCTTCCATTACCGAATCCGGTGTGGCAATCGTTCTCGGCCAGGTGGATAGGACCAAAGCCATGGTTGGATCTGCCCAGGTGAAAACCTCCGTTCCCTCCGGGGTCAGGTCTCTTTTGGGTTGCGCCGGAAAGGCTATCTTGTACCGGCCTTTAGAATTCGACAGTGTTTTCGTCTGCCAGTTATAGTCCCAGTTGACACTTGTTACTCTGCCTTCACCCGACGACGGTCGACCGTCGTCCTCTAAAAGATCGCGCTCAATACAACCTGTATTCAAGAACAGGCAGGCAATCAGCGTGAACCCCAGTAGCC
>CAZISK010000332.1:0-8163 GCA_964541355.1 uncultured Candidatus Obscuribacterales bacterium | reverse complement strand
GAACTTCAAGAACCAGCTAGACACGGTCATTGAATTGAAGCGACTGCGCATCGACAACCAGCCCTACATGGCTGCCGCCCTCTAGGCGGAAGAGCTGATCTTCGATAACTGGGCGAACGCTCACCCGGTAATCGGCTACTTCGAAGACCTGGAAGGTTCTACGGTAGCCGACGTTCAGAAATTCTTCGACACCTACTACGCTCCCAACAACGCGGTGATGGCAGTAGTCGGTGATGTTAAAGCTGATGAAATCGTAGCGCTGGCCAAGAAGTACTTTGGCTCCATTCCAAAGCAGTCCGCTCCTCAGCGTCCCGATTTGGCCGAGCCTGCCCAGACTAAGCCCAAATATTTGAAGGTCGAGGACAAACAGGCAAAGGTACCGGCTTTCTGGATGGCCTGGAAGGCACCACAACGAAGAGACAAGGAGTCCTTCGCGCTCAACTTGTTTCAAACCATAATGACGACCGGCACCTCGTCGCGGCTCTATCAGCGGCTCGTCAAAAACGACCAGGTGGCGCTCAAAATTCAGAGCAGCTACGAAGAGCGCAGAGGTCCTTCGGAATATGACTTCTTTGTGGTTTATAAACCAAACACAAATGCTGAAGCAGTAAGAAAAACCATTCTCGAAGAGATCAAGAAAGTCCAGGACAACTCTGTAACTGCTGAAGAGCTTGAAAAGGCGAAGAACAAAATCCTGCAAACATTCTTCTCGTCGGCGAGCTACTCCTCGCTCCAGAGAAGTCTTGGACGCGGCGAGATCCTGGCGCAGTATGCCAGCTTCTACGGTGACCCGACTTTAATTGACAAGGATGTAGACACATACCTCAACCTGACCGCCGAAGATATTCAAAACGTAGCGAAAAAAGTTTTCACCACAGATGGTATCACCGTGGTGGATGTCGTACCCGCTCCGCAAGAGACGAAGCCGAAAGCAGAAGCGAAAAGCGCTACGGAACCGCGCTCCTGAGCGAACAGTTTTAATCCATCCACCACCCTTATCGACAGAGGAATTTTAAGATGAAGAGCCGAAAGAAGACAGGAGAGTTCGCCAGATTATTGGTCTCCAGTTTCTGCCTGATTAACGTAGCAGGTTCCGCCGTGGCTGCACCCAGCCCGAGCGCTGCAACGAAGTCTGCCCCAGAATCGCTATTGGCACAGGCGCCTGCCGCATCGGAAAGTTGGCGTGCGAAGTCGCCGACGCTGCCTCCGCCCAAGTCCTTTTCGCTTCCCGAGGTGAAAACATATAAGCTCGATAACGGCATAACGGTGAAATTGGTTGAAGATCACCGCGTCCCTTACGTCACCGCATTTCTGGGTATCCGGGTCGGCACCGTGCTCGATAACCCGGACAAGCTGGGCGTGGCGGAAATGACTTCCGATATGCTCAATGAAGGGACAAAGACTCGAAAGAGCAAAGAGATAGCAGAAGAGACAGACTTCATCGGAGGCTCGCTCGGATTTTCTTCTGACTACGACTTCACCATCATGAGCGCATCCAGCCTGTCCAACTACACCGATAGGCTTTTTGCCCTGATGTCGGATGTTCTTCTCAATCCCAGCTTTCCAGAGGACGAACTCAGGCTCAAGCAAACAAATTGGGTGCAGGAGCTGACGATGAAACGCAGCGATCCGGATTTCCTGCTTCAAGAGCGCTTCAGAAAGGTCGTGTTCGGCAAGCATCCATATGGTGTCGTTTCACCAAAACCGGAAATGATAGCGAGCATTACGAGAGATGATCTGAAGAAGTTTTACAAAGCAAACTTCATTCCCAACGACGCGATTCTAGTAGTCCTGGGCGATTTCACTCCAGAGCAGATTGAAAGTCTGATTGCAACTTCCTTCGGCAAATGGGAAAAAGGCGACCGCACTATCGCCAAGCTGCCGGAAGTGGCATTGCATAAGAATCGGAGGATCTATCTCGTCGATCGTCCGGACTCCGTCCAATCTTCAATCGTCGTTGGCAATCTCGGAATCAAGAAGACCGATCCCGATTACTTTGCAACAAAGGTGATGAACCAGATACTCGGCGGATCCGCGCATTCTCGACTCTTCCTGAATATCAGAGAGCAGAAAGGCTACACCTATGGTGCTTACAGCAACGTAGCAGCACGGATTGAGCCAGACGCATTCAGCGCCGGCGCCGATGTAAGGACTGAAGTTACCGCGCCATCATTGAAAGAGTTCATTTATGAGCTGGACCGCATGCACAAAGATGCAGTCACGAAAGAGGAGCTCGACGATGCGAAGAGTTATCTCGCCGGACAATTTCAGCTTGGCCTCGAGACCCAGACCGGATTAGCTCAAAGACTGTTGGAAGTAAGTCTCTACGACCTACCTGGCGACTACCTCGAAAAGTACTCGGAAAACATAATGGCAATCACACCCGAGCAAGTACAAAAAGCGGCTCAGAAGGTGATCCATTCCGACGATCTGATTATCACCGTAGTTGGTGACGCGAAGAAAGTTCGCTCGGGTTTGGAAGCATACGGCAAAATCGAACTCTATGATCTGAATGGAGAGCTCAGCACCAATCCGCCGGTACAGGGACCAGACTCGTAAGAACGGTTCCACTCCTCGTCAGAGACTTCGACACATTAACAGTGCGGCAACTGCCTACACCATTAACCGGAGGGCAACTGCATGTGCGACTTTGACCGAAGAGGCACCATGGACCGCCAGCGTGAGAGAAGGATTGATCGCACGAGTCGGCTCGTCTGAGAGCCGAAAGGAAACCTAAAGTGCTCAGAAGAGGAACAGTAGTATGCACGACTTCGACATAGTCATCCGGGGTGGAACCGTCTATGATGGCAGCGGGCTGCCAGGCGTCATCAGCGACGTAGCGATCAAGAACGACAAAATCGTTTTGATTGAGCCCAACATAAAGCAGCGCGGAGCAGTCGAAATCGACGCAAATTCGCTCGCGGTCGGTCCTGGCTTCATCAATATGTTGAGTTGGGCGAACGAGACTCTAATTGAAGACGGCAGATCACAGAGCGACATCCGACAGGGAGTGACTCTCGAGATAATGGGCGAAGGTGTCTCGATGGGACCGCTCAACGACGAGATGAAAAGAAAACGGGTCGAGAATCAGGGTGATATCAAATACGATGTCACCTGGACTACGCTCAAGGAGTACCTTAACCATTTGGTGAAGCTTGGAATTTCAACGAACGTCGCCTCATTCGTGGGCGCCACCACTGTGCGCGTCAACATCCTTGGCGATGACGACGTGCAACCTGACGCCAATCAGCTAGAGCAGATGCGACAACTGGTACGGCAGGCTATGAGGGATGGAGCGCTCGGTTTAGCGTCCGCGCTGGTCTACGCACCGGCCTTCTACGCAAGAACCGAAGAGCTCTTAGAACTCGCCAAGGTAGCTGCCGAATACGGAGGAATGTACACTTCGCATCTGAGGAGCGAAGGCGATTCATTCCTCGAGGCGCTCGATGAATTCCTTACCATTGCCAGAGTCTCCAACGCGCATTGCGAAGTTTATCACCTCAAGGCTATGGGACGCCCCAACTGGAACAAGATGGACTCGGCTCTGGAGAAGATTGAAGCCGCGCGGGCAGATGGACTGGCAGTAACTGCGGACATGTACATGTATCCAGCCGCTCAAACCGGTCTCGACTTCTCGATGCCACCTTGGGTTCAAGAAGGCGGACTATCAAAATGGATAGAGCGGATGAAGGATCCGCAAATTCGAACTCGATTGAAGTCCGAGATTTCCCAGCCGAGCTCGAAGTGGGAAAACGGATATCTACATGCTGGAGCCGATGGTGTCCTGCTTGTAGGATTCAAGAAGCTGAAACAGTACACGGGGAAGACGCTTGCCCAGGTATCGAAAGAAAGAGGCACCAGCCCTGAAGAGACGATGATGGATCTGGTCATCGAGGACGAGAGCCGAGTCGAGACTGTATATTTTCTGATGTGCGAAGAGAATATTGAAAAACAGCTCAAGAAGCCGTGGGTGAGCGTAGGATCTGACGGGTCCTCGCTGGCTGCAGAAGGAGTATTTCTTAAATCAAGCAATCATCCTCGCGCCTACGGCAACGTGGCGCGGTTCCTCGGTCACTACGTGCGCGATCGCAATCTAATGCCGCTCGAAGAAGCAGTTCGCCGCCTTTCCGGTTTACCCGCCTCCAATCTGCGGCTCACCAGCCGTGGTGCCCTACGTCCAGGTTATTTCGCAGACGTTGTCGTGTTCGACCCGGCGACGATAGCAGATCGCGCCACCTTCGACAACCCGCACCAGTACTCCGTCGGTGTCCATCACGTCTTCGTCAACGGAGAACAAGTTCTTAGAGACGGCGAGCATACCGGAGCGAAACCAGGTAGAGTGATCGTCGGGTCCATGACACCAACTTCGGTGGTATAGCTTGGTAATGGCCGATGGGAAAGTGACTTCGGCGGAGCTCCTCTCTACTGCAAGCGCCAGGTTCAGCAGACCGACGAATTCAACTTCGTGCTGTGGAGCCAGCCCGTCATCACCTTTGGCGGATCTGCCACGGTCACTTAACCGGAAAGAAGTAGTCCAGTGCGCCCGGAATTTTGTCAAGGGCGGCCACGACGAGATCGGCTGTAACGTTGAGAACATTATCCAAGAGTGTTGGTGGCGGTACTTCACCTGCTAAGAAATTGACCCTTGTGCCGCCTATAACAGCGCTGAGTTCGCCTGCAGACATCTCGGTCAACTCGATTTCATTTGAATTAGTAAGTTTGTCGCTCATGCTCCTTCCTCCGTTGGAAGTGCCAAAAGGGGGACACTTTAGTGTGCCGGTGTGGGTATTATTTCGGCAAATTGTTGCAAGATTGCTGATTGACTTAGATAACAACCGTTGGTCTCTTTCGTATTCAGATCTGAATGCAAAACTGAACATTTTGACATCAGCTCGCAGTCCGAGATCGTTACTCCAAGTAGTTTCACTGTCTTCGACAAAATCTTTTTAGAGCGCCTGTCCTTAACGGTCATTATGTTTAATGATTTGTCTCCTTCAGGAGACAAACTGCTGGCTGGTCACTTAGGAAGCCTTCCGTGCCAGAATGAAACCACTACCGGTCTGTGATCTGAACCAGTCACAGGCCCCAGCACTCTGCTTGATACGGTGAGAAGTCCTTTGTAGAGGATATGATCGATAGGCATAGACAAAATTGGAATCTGGCATGGCCAGGTCGGCTGAAGTCCGAATCCCTCCTCGCTGTCATGCAGCGCTCCGCCTTCCAATAGTTTTCCAAAATATGGGGAGAATCGGGTGCAGTTTAGATCACCGGCGACAATAACACTTCCGTCAACTGCCTTAGAAAGCTCCGCAATTTTTGAGAGTCCATCGTTTCGCCAAGTGCTTAAATCCTCAGCCATCGGCGACATAGGATGCACATCCAGGAATGTAATGTCACTTCCATTAATGGTAGCAACCGCCTTGAGAATATCAACCTCGGGCACAGGCCCACCGAATGACTCATTCGGCAAAAGCCGCTTCGGAATTGGAATAGAAGCTGTGTCCTTCAGGGGATGCCGGCTATAAATTCCGATGCCGAAGTTATCAGGTCGCGGACGGACAAATTGATGAGGATAGCTCTTCAAGTGAGAAGCGAGATATTGGCTCATCTGCGGATGCAGTTCTTGTAAGCAAATAAGATCAGCATTCGATTGATCCAATACGTCGGCCACGTGCTGAAAGTTAGCGTTGCGGCTGTTCACATTGATTGTCATCACTTGCAAATTTGTATCAGTGGCTCTCCGAATAGGAATGTAAAACGGCAGTAGCTGAGACAGATTGAATAGAAGTGCGAAAAGCGCTGCTACAAAAAACGATTTTACCCGCAACACCAACAGTAGTAATGCTGATACTACCAGCAGTACTATGTAATGGACTCGAAAATGACAGAGTAGCTCGCACAATGTACTGAACGGAGCAAAGAGCGATGCGATTGTAATAATGACTAGGGACATAGAGCAGAACTTGCTCGACTCTCGAAAGAACCGTTTTAACTGTCCGAGCGTGCTGGGCTCTTCCTCGCTATTGGACCTGGAATCTGAAACCGATGATTGCTCTGGATACTGGTCAGGACCCGCAGATTCCGCCGGTGACTTGCTCTTCAACGACTGGTCATCTTCCATCAAAGGTGAGCTCCAACCAACTGTACGGGACTGTTTATGGCTTCGCCGCAGGTGGCTCCGCTTTCTTTGGAGATGCAGACTTTGCTTTTCCAGCCTCTTGCGCAGACTTTACATCCGCTTTCGGAGCGAGTGACGAAGCATCCTGCTTCACCGATTCTTTTTTTGCCGGCTCATTTTTTTCAGGAGCTTCGGACTTCGCTTGTTCGTTAGTGTTTTCCACATTTCCTGATTCTTTTGCTTCGCCGGAATCAGATTTCGCATCGGGTTGATCAGTTTCTGCTTTCTTCGGGTTCTTAATCTGGTACTCGTAGTTGGAAGTAAAGACGACTTTCGGGGTTGTCCGACCCGGACACAAAAAAGCGACAGGCAAATTCACCAGAGTTTGAGTCTGCAGCTTCAGGACTCTTACCTCGGTAGTATTCTCATCCTGAAATGCAGTGTACTGAGGATGACCGATGAAGATTCCGCCGTAGCCGCAGCTGTCCATGCCAGCCCGGGCGGCTTTCTGTACGGCTTCCGTAGGCTTACCTTCCAGAGCTACCCTGGCACCCAGGTCTATGGAGTCCCGACAAACCCTATCGTTATACGCCTTCCCGAGATACAACACATATACATTAGCCGATAGCAATGCCACTATGACGAGCAGGAAAGCACCGACTCCGAGTTCAACAAGACTATGACCTGACGAATTGCGCATGCGTGGCCTTTGGTTTACTAGATTAGTTTACCCTTTTCCACCTCAGTTTAATGCAAATCGTCTAGTCAGCATGACCAAGTGAAACTCGAACTATCTAGACAATGTATGCCGAAGACCTGTTCTACCCGCCCAGATCGAGCTCTCCGAGGAAGGGTAGCTCCCTGTACTTTTCGGCGTAATCGAGACCGTAGCCGACAACAAAAAGGTCATTAATCGTGAAGCCTACATAGTCCGGCTTGATATCAAGTACACGACGGGATGGTTTGTCTAAAAAACAAGCAATCTTGAGGGTTGCTGGATGAAACTGTCCCGTGAGGTAATCCAGGAAAAATCTCGCCGTCCTTCCGGAATCGATAATGTCCTCGACAACCAGAATATGTCGGTTCGAGATGTTGGGCAGTTCCAGATACGGCGTCTGTACGTGACCGGAGCTCTCTGTGGCGCTGCCGTAGCTAGAAAGGCGAACGAACTCCATCTGAAGTGGGTCTTCTGTCTTGATGTTCCTCACCAGGTCGGCGAGAAAACAAAATGCACCTTTCATGACTCCAATGACGACTGGGTTTTCCAGATTTTTGTAGTCCTGGCTAATAATCTGGCCAAGCTCTTTAATTCGCTTCTGAATCTGGTCTGGGCTATAGATCTCGGTGATTCTGTGTCCTGTCTTTTCGCTCGTAACCATGTCCGCACCCACAATGATGAGAAAGCACAGATCCTAACAGGAAGTGGGCGTCAGGTATATCTAAAATCCGCTCAGATTAAGCGGACGAAAATTGCGTCATTACATCGTATGACTGAACTGCGGCGTTTTCTTTCGACTATAAATTTCCTTGCCTCGCACGAACGTCGCTTCCACCACGCGATCGTCTCCAAGAAAAACAAGGGCTGACAATATCTCTTCCGTCGGTCTGGTCAAAATATCATCGATAATTCCAGTTCTATTTGACGGATCGACGATGATGAAATCAGCTTCCTTGCCGTTTTCCAAACTTCCAATGCGGTCATCGAGACCCAAAGCATGGGCACCACCGAGAGTGGCACGATAGAGAAGCTCAACCGGTGAAATCCAGTTATCCGGCTGAATGTAATTGGCGTCCTTCATGACGCAAAACAACGACATCTGCGGACCGGCGGCGACGTCGGAACCGATGCCGAATCGGATCCCGCTCGATTCGACTTTGCGATATGGGAAGATACCGCTCTTCAAAAAGAAATTGGAGCTTGGACAGTGGGCAAGCGACGAATCGGTCGATTTCAATATCTTTACATCATCTTCGTCTAAATGAATCGAGTGAGCCATTATATTGTTGCGGGCGAGCAATCCGTGTTGATGATATACATCAGCATA
>CAZISK010000331.1:0-8169 GCA_964541355.1 uncultured Candidatus Obscuribacterales bacterium | reverse complement strand
CAGGCCGCAGCCAGTACTGCCAGTACCGGTGTTGTGGGTGGAAATCAATCTCAGTTGCTAGCCAGTACTGATGCGGGCGACTTACTCTCACGGGGCGGCACGGGTATTGAAGTGCAACGCCGCAGTCCCATCGCCAATGAGCCACGCATCCGTGGTTACCGACTGGGACAGATCAGCACCTGGGCCGACGGCGCCTTCTGGTTCCCCGCCCGTAACGATCTGGATACGTTCCTCAGCAAGATTGATTCCGGTATCATCCGTGATGCCTCGTCCAGTTGCTCCCTGGCCTTCTGATACTCGCCTCGCGCCGCCAGCGCAATGCCCTGATAGTATTTATGAATAAAATCAGAAATCAAATCCTTTCTATATGAATTAATTAGTTCTTCGGTTCTGTTCAACTCATCGAGAGCTCCGACTCTGGCAAAGCATGCAAGGAATGCCATCTGCATTACAACTACACCAGTCTTACTTTTCGGAGGGGAGATCTGCTCGAGCATCGCAATGCCATCTGCAAACCGGCGTCGACGAAACTGCACGTGTGCGATCTGCACCCGGTAGTAGTCACACTGTCGCGGCAACTTTCGAATTGCTTCCTGGCTAAAACTCGCTATATGATCGTCGTCATCCAAGAGAAGGCTGGCGAACACTGCCGTTGCATAGTACATAGGTGTAACGTAGATCCGTTTTTCCCATTGCTCAATTAGACGAAATGCCTCCGCGGAATTGCCTTCATATGCTCGCGTGATGCCCCTGGCGAAGTCGGCGTATAGATCACGCTTGAGACCAATGCTGATGCTGGACAAAAACTTAGCGGTCTTGACGTACTTTCCGGCATTAAGGCCCTGCATGTAGATATGCAAGAATATTTCCTGAAACAATGCGATGCTACCATATACGGTGATGATTGATAGCAGACCACTGGTTACCCAAAGGAGGCGGCTGTCGTGAAGAAAGCTGAGCACTGGTACCGCTTTATAGCAATCGGAGAACCAGAAGAGCAACTGGAATAACAATACAACCACCAGCATGATTGCCATGGAAAGAACAGGAGAGTGCCAGAATGCTCCGCCGGCACCAAGAGGTCCGGCTTTCACAGACGGGTCCGTGTAAACTTCCAGTCTCTCTTTGGTAGGAACTACAGCACGGAATGTCCACTTATCAGCTAGAGTCTGTGAGTGCTCTCGAAACCAGGGTGCCAGAAACAACGAGGCAAAGAGCACCTGTGATAACACCAGCGCCAAAAGAACGGGTGTTATATCCACGACTTCCAAAGAACCGTTGCTGAATTTTGCTGTGTATTGAATTCCTGCTGTGGCAATAAATAGAAGGCCGGTCGTGAAGATTGCGTAGAAAATCTCCTGCACGATTGTCTTTACGAATGACTGCCAGTACCTGGGTTTTCCACCTTCCAGATCGGTAACCTTCAGCCCCACCATCCGTTTTCCTGGCGTACTTTGCCAACGCGAACTCTCGAAGCCGGCATAATATGCCGCCGGTGCCAACAAAGTCGCGAGAATGGTGACACCAAGCACGGCAAACATGATCGCTGGATGGCCGAACACGCAGGCGGTATAGGTCATGAATCCGACAAAGGTCAGTGGTCCCAACACAACGCCGAATATTAGACTCATGAGCCATGTATCGATCAGTCCGGCAACCATTCGACGCCAGAAGCCTTCTCTAAGAGTCATTCGGCCCCCTGAAGTCTAGCTGCCTCGTTGGTACACCAGACTGCTGGCTCCATCACGGAACAAATCTATTTTGCTCAAGCCTCGGTCATCGTAGACAGCTTTATACTCCAATACGATCACGCTTGGCTTCGCCAGAATAGTATCATCAGCAACACCACCAGCTTCCAATCCCAGCTCTCGGCGCCTCGCCCGCAGCCTATCGAGATCAGCGTACAACCGTTTTGCTTTGGCATTTTCAGCGTCCGGATTGTAAAAATTTCTCTCTCGAGTAATGCGAACCACTCTTCCCAGTGGATCGTACTCGTATTCTTCGGAATCAATCTCAAAATCGTTGACAGTCACATAGTAAAACATCCTGCCGTCGGTCCTCTCGCATTCAGAAACCGACATGTATGAATCGTTGTGGGAATCATACGAGAAGAAGTGCAGACCTTCGATCAAATCGCCCCTGTACTGGTATAAGCGCAAATCCGAACTGTAATCATTGTCCTGCCTGGCCACGACCACGCGCTCCATTTCATCGAGACCGTAGTTCCATTTGCAGGCCTTGTCTAGCGGAGGCAGAGTCAGCACCGCGGCGCTGTCAGGCGTGCTGCTCTCTCGCTGAATCCAGAGCGGCCTGACATCGAGCACTTGATCGTTCGCCCATATCCAGCGCTTGACCTTGATGCCGTAGTCAGGCAAGAGCGCTTTCTGAAAATACTCGTGCAGGCAAAGATCTCCCTGTTGGCGCTCAAGAACTTGTAGGCGGTTTTGAAGATGCTGGACGCTCATTGAAATGCAATTCGCTCGCTAGAAAGTGGTATCATCTGCGGTGAACATTCCGCTGCGATTGGCGCGAAAGGTCTCTGCAAAATTGCGTACGTTGGAGACAATCGCACCAATATTCTCTTTCTTCATCGCACACTCACGATGCGGATCGGTGACCTGTCCGTATCCAGCCTGCCGCAATAAAGCCTGCACACACCAGGTACCGTACTCTTCGACGGAATCTGCAAACTGCTGCTCGTCATCAGTCATGCCAACCGCCAGGAGAATGGTAAAGAGTCCCGACGGAAGCTCATAGAGCGTATCAGGGGCCTCATCCGGATACCAGATAAAGGCATTGCGCAATTTCGAATCGGAGGCTGGATCGATTGGCGCATTAAGAGCCATTCTCACGCCCTGCCTGATCGTTCCGGCATGATTAAAAATGTAGAAGGCGATGGTCCTGAGTAATTGAGCAGCCCACGGCGCATCCACAGGACTCTTGACCATGAGCTCGACGCCGAATCCAGACACCTGGAGCGGCTCATACTGCATCCACGGGCTGGCAAGACCAGCCGTGACGTATTTCCAGCAAGGCGATAGCGGGTCGGGACCGTAGGCAAGGACAGCCAGATGCTGCTCTTCCAGCGCCGGATCGCCCGGATCACTTGTATCCATGGAACCAGAATCTTCCCTACCGAAATTCGCAGGAACCTCCACAGACGGAGGCCCGTAGTTGGCGGGCGTGACATAGGCGGGTTTTCCAAATAGCTGTTGATAAACGAGATCGCGTGCTCGCCATGCCGAAGCCAACAGCTGTCGCCGCGTACCTTCCAGCTCTACATCGCTCTCCAACTCCTCCAGGATCTCAGAGACGCTCTTTCGTTGGGAAGGGGCGTTCGTTGAAGGCGGAGCCTCTTCTGAAGAGGGGACGCTTTGGTCTTCTTGACCCTTGCCGGATACAGAATCGTGCGGATCTAAAGAGGGCTCAGCCACGGTTTCATGAACCGCCAGGCTCTCATGGTCAGTGGCTCCGTCAGGAACGGTATCGGGTGGGCCCGGCACGGCTGAATCCCCCTTTTCCCGATAACTATGTTTCACCGGTACGACAATCCCCGGCGGCGGTTGTGAAGTGCCGCCAGAGTTTTTCTTATCATCGTGTCTCTTGAATTGTCGCTTCTTACCCATACTGGCGACCGCAAACCTCGCGCCGTTTTCTATCCAAATATTACACGAGATTATCCCGAGGTTCTTACATCCGTTATGATTAATAGCTTGAGACGCTTCAGGTATTCGCATGTCTCGCGCCCTTTCCTGGATCTTTGCTGCGCTGGCAACACTGTTGCTTCTAAGCCTCGTGGAACAGGATATCCACAACTTGCTCCAATTCGACCCTGGCGCAATCGAGGATCAGCAAAGTGCCAGCCCAAAAGAAGAGGATGAGCTCTCAAGACGAACTCTCGTAGGAGAGCTTGCGGAAAAGCTTTCGCTACCGGTATCTTCGTTCTCCCTCGGCACGATGGTCGGACACAGAGAAGCGCAACTTCGCGTCAACTGCAATCAGGCTCAAGGCAAACGGCTGGAATCATGCATCGACGATCTGAATTTCCCAATGCGTATTCTGGGAATCACGTCAATTACGCTCGTCGACAACGATAAAGAGTACAAGACCATCGTTGTCGAGCCGGATATGCTTGGCTTTTCGCTGAGCCAAGATCTGGTGACGTATGAGGTGGTCAGCAAGACACTCCCTTTTCTGGCAAAACCGGTTCTAGAGGCCAGCGTTAGACATCTAGAGCGCTGCTTGCAGGCTCATCCGGCAGAGCCCGCCCTACTCGGTTATGAAAGTGTCCTGCTTAGAGAGTTGGGTAAGAGCGACGACCCGACCAAAGAGCAGCTCGGAAAGATCGCAAAGCTCTCTGATAACAGCGACAGAACCACCGAGCTTGCCGGCAAGCTCGAGAGCGCGCTAACCTGCACCACCAGTAATACCACAGCAGAGAAGGCAGAGCAGCTGGCAGAATATTTGACCAGCCATCTTCACGATGATCTTTTTCGGGCCTATCTCCTTCGCAATCTGTACAAAGATGCCGGTCTGGCAGATAAAGCCGCTTCTGCATTTAAACAAGGAGACGAAGAGCGCAAGGAAGTACATCACTATTTGAATGTCACAGTTCTCTTGATGATAGGAAGTATTGCTGCGAGCGTTCCGTTCATTTTTTCAAAAAACAAATTCTTTCAGTTACCGTCCATCAGCTCGGTTGCCTGCCCGGTGGCCTATGGTTGGATAAAACCCTGGCTAATTCTCCTAGCAGCATTTTGCATAATTTGCGCTGGATACATAGCGATGTACGCCATAGCCAGTTTCATCACGCAGGAAGCGCCGTCCATGATGTTCTCGTACTTTCATCCGGTCCAGGCTTCTGCCATGGTGATGGTGGAAGAGTCGCTTCTTATGCTGCCATTCCTGATCGCGACGTATTTGTTCGTTGGGTTGAGCATGCCGTTTTCAAAATTCGTGAAGCTCAGATTCTCAACCGAGAAATACAGTACGAGTGAGCTCATAAAGATCGGGTTGCAAGCGTTCATCATAAGTTGGATACCAGCGATAGTATCAATGGGTCTGTCCCTGGTGTTTCATCATCCGCCAGAAAAAGCCAGCTCCGTTGCCACGGAACTGCTTACAAGCGCCGGCACGGTTCCCTCGATTGCGTTACTCTGGTTAGGCTTTGGACTGATCGCACCAGTTACAGAAGAGATGGTCTTTCGTGGGCTGCTCCATCCAGCCTTGCGCCGACACTGGCAAATGATGCCGGCTCTGATTCTTGGTTCAGTGCTATTTGCCGTTGTCCACATGGAATTTGCCTCCTGGTGGCTTGTTGAGAAATTTATCTTCGCTGCAGCCAACATAATTGCTCTGGAAAAAACAGACAGCATATTGCCAGGCATTATTAATCACATACTCACCAATTCGATGGTCCTGATTATTCTGCTGGCGAGCTTCATGGTTTAATAACTCAATGAGTGTTTGGACGGTGAACTGCTTTGATCAAACTGTTTGAAAATTGGCGAGCTAGATTCTGTGTCATATTCCTACTCCTGGCGGCGGCCTGCGGCAGTGCCCTGGCTGCCAGCAAGGCCCAGCAAGGGTTTCAACTCTATCAAAACAGACAATATAAGGAAGCGGCCCAATTGTTCGACGAACATCTCGTCACCAACCCTCGCGATGGCACGGTCTACTATTACGACGCCGTTTGCTATCAACAGCTGGGCAATATGGGCAGAGCGACCGCCCTGTACAAGCAGGTCGTTAAGCTGCTACCGAACAGCCAGCTCGCGAAGTATGCCAGCCAGATTTTGCAGAAAGTCGATCCCAACTTCCGCGCGGCCCAAGTCAACAGCGCTCAGCCTACGTCTAATTCTCAAGCGACCACATCAACGCCATCGGCCGATCCAGAAGAATCGACTCCCGAACGCAACAGCAAATTAATCGGACCGGACGAAGGGGCAGTTTATTACCGTTCACAGGGTCGAGAGATGATGGTGACAGTTGAATTCAACGGTCGACCGGTCGAGATGGAGCTGGACACAGGCGCACCCGGAATCACAATCGGAAAAGAACAACTTTCAAATGCTGGAGTCAAACCTCCAGAGGGACCTCCCGATGGCGCCGTAGGCGGCTCTTCCAATAATGTCGAGATTGCCTACAACACGATGAGAACCAGCCTCCGAATCGGTCCATTCACTCTGAACAATGCAAACGTGAAAGTTCTTGAGATCAACAGCGCGGTGCCGCTGTTGGGGCAGGGTTTCCTGCGACACTTTGACTACACTGTCGACCAATCGGCGCACTGCATAAGGCTGAGGCGAAAGGATGCAGCGGCGAAGTCGCAGCAGGCTGCCTCAGGGGTGTCAGTGCCCTTCACCTTCCGAGAGGCCGGTAACAGAATAATCGTCGAGGTCGATATCAATGGCAAGAAAGGCAACTGTATGCTCGACACCGGCAACTCCGCTTCTGTGCTTTGTTTCCACAGTCCCGAGCAAGCTGGCAAGTATGGCGCTCCAGTCCCTTCAGACGCAGATACCGTCGTCCACAAAGGCATATCCGGTTCTGGTCAGGCTTACAAGTATACCTGCAATCGCATAAAGCTCGGACCGATCGAAAAGGTCTACGCGCAAGTGAGCGCGGACATCGGACACGACGACGATGAGGAGCCGCTGCTTGGACATGAGTTCTTCGAAGGTTGGCAATACACAATCGACATGAAGAACAAAAGGATTCATTTGTTAAGACGCTGAGCCGGTGCAAAGAGCCAGATCATGGCGACTCCAGTCAAAGCAGGGCGATACCATATGCGGCACCACTAAGACATAGTAGGGCTAATAAACCTTCGAATGCCCTCAGTTCACTAATTTGAAACGTTCACCTTGCCTGTGTCCCTGTACTCGTCGAGCAATTTGTCGGACTCCTGGATAGAGCCGGACCTCTCAAGAAGATCTGCGTATCCGCTGACAGCATCTTCGTACAAGTGGGGTTTTAGCTTCACCTTATTGTAGAGACGGAAGCACTCTTTATAGTGGTTTTCCGCCTTTTCCAACTGGCTTGTCATCATGAAACATTGCGCAAGATGCAAGTGAGTACCCGCCAGATAGCATGTCTCGATGTCGGGGTTATTGTTGTAGTGCCGTCCTCCCTCCTTGTATGTTTGCGCGGCAAACTCCAACAAAGGGATTGCTTTCTCATACTCTCCGCGATTGAAATAGATCATGGTACTATGATCGATACTATCAGCTTCGGCATAGGCATCGCCGGCTGATACTCCGATCGGGCGAGCGACATGCGGCGGCTCATTACCTGGCGCGAAGTCATCGGGTGTACCAGCATAGAAATTCATCTTTTTAGCCTCTTCCGGCGTCGGAAGACGCACGACATCCTCGGGCGGTTGGATATTCGCCCACAATTGCAATCCAAGTATGGAAACAACGATGATACCGACGGCTAGAATGACAGATACTCGTCCGTGCAACTGTCTACGCCTTTGAACTTTCAGATTCTCAGGGACTATTCCTTTCTTTACTTTCAACAGGTCTGCATACAAAAGTTCCGCTGACTGGTATCGAGCCCATACGTCTTTCGCAAGGCACTCCTGAAGCACCACTCTCATCGGAGCTCCGCAAACACTGTCTTTTATCTCAGCATCTTCTTGAATTTGCATCATCATCGTTGTGATGCGCGAATCGGACATAAAGGGTGGCAGACCGAACATGCATTCGTAAAGAACGCAGCCGACGGAATAAATATCGGAGCGATTGTCCACGATCTTACCCATGCATTGTTCCGGGCTCATGTAGAAAGGACTTCCGAACACCTCTCCTGTTTGGGTTATATGTCCGAATTCGCCCTGCATCTCAATCTTTGCGATTCCAAAATCTACTATTTTGACTACATCGAGTCCATCACTGTTCCTCGTAAGAATAATGTTGGCCGGCTTTATATCACGATGGACGACGCCGGCTTCGTGAGCGTGGGCAAGCCCAGATACGACCTGCAAGCCGATCGACAACGTCTGGGCAAAACTAAGCTTTTCGCGTTCAGCTAAAACTGACGATAGGGGGCGACCTTCGACATAGTCCATGACGAGATAGGGAAGGCCCTGATCGTCAATCCCGAACTCTGCGACCTGGACGATGTTTTCATGTCGGAGTTGACTGATCGCCTTCGCTTCTTGTT
>CAZISK010000330.1:0-8185 GCA_964541355.1 uncultured Candidatus Obscuribacterales bacterium | reverse complement strand
CTGCCGCCATATCTTTGATTTCGGTACCCATTTCGTTGATGTATTTCAACAGCGATTCGCGCAAGAGGTCACGTTCCGGTTTTGCCAGCTCAGCCCGCTGTTCTGTAACTGGTTTGTTGTCTTTGGAGACTACTCTTGTTCCTTTGTCTCCCGCTGTTGCGCACGTGTCTGTGGCAACACGACTTAGATAGAGCTCCGGACTTGTCGTCAGACTCACTAACACATTAAGATGCTGATTCGCCATTACCAAGTCGCGAGCCAGCACTTCCGCTCGTCGTGGATCAAGCTTTGTCCAACCACTTTTCTCCGCATTTTTGGCTAATAGTTCCAGAGCAGTTTGTTTGTTCAGTGTTTGGTCGCACTGCGTCGAAAACCACTGTTTTAGCGTCTCTCTGAGCAGCTTACGCTCTGCGTCCGTTATCTGTTCGCGCGCGGATGATTTCACCAATTTTGCTTCGTCGCCTTGCTTACTCTGACTACGGCGTCGCTCGCCTTGAGAGCGAGCTTCGAATGCTCGATCTATCAAAGTGGTTTTGTATTCGACAGGATCTACGAGATACGCTAAGGTATTCTTGACCAAACGCTGCGCGTGAATCTCCGCCACGGCTTCGGTGGCTAAGGCACGCAATTGCTCGTGAACTGTAGTTACACCGTTACGGTTCCGGTGTGCTGCCAGTTCCTTGGGAAGGTTTAACTCCACCATCACGGGCGTACCATCCGGATGGGTCAGTGGACCGTAGAGCTGTTCGATCTGCCTGGTCGACAAATGAGCAGCTTGTTCAGGGGGAATCAGATCGCGGAGTTCTACATTAACCTTTTCCGACTGTAACTTTTCGCCTTTCTTGCATCGTTCTACACGAGCGGCTCGCTTGGCTTTGAGCTCTTCAGTGTCTGCTTTGCGACGACCATATCGATCGTAAGTATCTCCATTCCCCTTTTGGGCTTGTTCTTCTATCTGTCTCAGCAGCGCTTCACGATTGACTTCCGCCACCGTCTTCGGTTGAGCCGGCTCAACCGGTTTAGAAGCGGTCTCACCGCCTTTTGGCGTTGTAGTTTCGCCTTGATTGCGTGCCTTTGGTCCTTGAATCGGATCGTTGCCAGTTCGGGTGGCGGTTTCAGCAGACCTTGCTGCGACTTGCTCTGCGAGAATCGTTGAGAGTGTCGCCTGAGCTCTCACACGAGGTGCTTCGATACGGTGAACGATCCATTTTGCCGCTGCGTGGGAGGGATATGACAAAACTCCGGCACTACCCGCCGAGAGCAAGGCCGTTTCATTTGCTTCTCTTATGGCCTGTCTCCAGCTAAACAATGTGCTTCCGGTCGTGACAAAGTCTTCGCTGACGCCGAATTTCGATGCGATCTCCCTCTTCTGTTTATCAGCGGCTCCAGACAGACCTGTGCTGAAGCCAAATGCATAACCGTTTCCTAGTTGGTTAAAGAAATTAGCGAGAGTTGTCTCCTCACCTTTTGATACGGCGGACTGGGCTGCTCTGCTTCCGACTCTGGCTGAGGTGCGATCGACTCCTTTGCCAATGCCTTTTCCAAGAACAGTGGCGCCAGCCATAGCGACTGCTGATATTCCCATCTCGCGCCAATCATGCGTGACTCTTTGGACCCAGTACTCGCCGAATCCAGGAGCGTTAGGATCGTCGCTCTTTTCCCGATCCCGCATTATCTCCGCTGTTTTGAATGCAGTGGTTTGGTAAGCTCCATCAACAAGACGAACGGTAACTTGTCCGGCAGCTCGACTTCCGTAGTGCCAGGCTTTGGCCATCGTTCCGGTCGGCGTTGCCACTTTCGCTGCAGAGTTCAAGACACCACCAAGTGCACCTGGAGTTGCCATAGCGAAACCCTTAACGCCGCCGCTCAGCACATGCATACCCGCACCATCAGCTTGAAAGTTCCTGTCGTTGACGGTAAATAGGGAGCCTGCCATACCGGCAGCGGTTCCCGAACCCAGCTGATAGACAAGCGAGGCGCCCCTGGAGATGCGTCCGGCCTTGATAAGTGCGCCGCAAGCAGCACCAGCGCCGGCTGTGCAGACGGTCGTGAACGCCGTTTCTGCGGAGTCCGCGATTTGTTGTTGAAGTGCACCGGACTTTTCGCCCAGTTCGCCTACATCAGCTGCAGTACTACCCATGGTGGCTAATAATAACTGAATGGTTCCCGCACGTGACTTTAAGGCCTCGTCACCTACGCTCACTGAATACCTGTCACGGAAGCCGACAAAATGCGTAACGTCATTGTTCCTTCCATACACCGGCCTCTGGAAATCGAAAGATCGTTCGTATGGTCCTCTGCCAATCAGTTCAGGATTGAAAGCATCTGGCTTTACGTTTGGGTTGAAGGTTTTGTCCTTTCCAAAATAGAGCTCGAAGGTAGCATCGAGATTGCGCATACATCGGTCGATGCTCTCCGTAAGCTCTTTCATCACCTTTTCTGGATCATTTGCCCATTGCCGCATAATGGCGCTGCCTAATCCGCCAGTGATCCAGGGACGCTCTTCGAAATATTTTTTATTGCCGTTGGCGGCTTCCTTGCGAATTGCGAGCGCTTGCTGCCGGAGGGTCCTCACGTCGAGCAAACCACCTTGCTGGTATCCGTGACTTGCGGTTAAGACTCCACCACCCAAGCCAACCAAGTTATGAGTTGAGCCGTCTTTTCCTTTCCATTGCAATATGACTCCAGCGTGCGACGTGAGATCAATTTTTGCTTTGGTGTCGAAAAACTCTACCTGATAATCATTGAGTAACTTTCCGCTAGGGTATTTATCACCTGGTTTAACCAGATGAATTTCATGAGTTGGTCTGCCATTTACTACGACTGGCACGGATTTCAGTTCGTAGATGTCTTTGCCTATACGTAGCCGGCCTCCTTCTATTTGCATATTCTCCGGAAGTTTGGCTCTCTGAATCTGTTGTTTCTCAGGTTTTGGTTTAAAGGCTTCAGGAGTGACGTGTTTCTTTACTCCATCCTCCAGGTATTGCAAGTCGAGTGCGTCTCGAGTACCACCCTCGGATATATGGCGAAGTGTGGAGACGAACAAACCATTTTTGCGATACGCTTCATCAGCCGCAGCCTTGCTCTTGCTCGAGTCGCCCAGCAATCTGCTGGTAGTGCGGGCATAGTCAACCTCCCGGTGCGCCTGCCTGGTCAGATCAGCAACGCTGTACATCTTTGGCTGATTGTTTTTCGTACCACCCGAGATCCACTTGATGTCTCGTGTTTGACCGCTTTCGCCGGGGACTCGTAGATTCCAAACCGCGCCTCTAAGATCCGCCATTCTGGCGGTCTCTTTAGAAGGATTATTGGGATCTGCCATCTTGAGCAAGCCTTGCTCACGTAGCTGTCCTGTATTCGGATCGATGTCGTTGGTTATTCGACCGACAACTCTTCTGTTCTTGTCGACTACTTTGCCGGCTTCAACGGTATATTCTTCAGTTCGTTCAACGCGCTTGCCGTCTTTACTCCAGATTGGAATTTTTACTGTACCGTTAATCTGTGTGGTATCAGTCGGCAGGTGCTCGAAGCCTCCGTTGGTGGCACGAACGTACTCATCGAGCTGCCTGCGGACAGCTACGTTGTCTCTGGAATTCATTACCAGGGCCACCGCGTAGCTGGTCTCGATAGCACGTATGGTATTGTCGTTGTATGTCCCATCGAGCAACGATTGGCGACGCTGATGGAAATTGCTTCGCATGTTTTGAGCGGTGCTAACCTGGGCGTCCAAGTAGCTCTGGGTGCTTCCATTGACACCGATAAAGCAGTGTCCCCAGCTTGTGGCAGAGTTTTTGTACTCATTGAGCTCGTGCATCGCGCGTCTATAACGCTCAGCATCAGCGGTTTCCACTTGTCTGAAACTGAAGTATCCGCCCGTACCCGGGATTGCCGAGCCATCAGCGCGTTTAGCTGCCGGACCCATTGCCAGACCTTCGACTTTGAGAGAGTGCACTGCCATGCCACCAGCATTTGCAATTGAAAGCTGAAAAGTCGCTTTTGTCAGATCGGAAAGCGGTATCGTTCTGTTCTCACCGCGGAGTTTGAGTGTGCCACCATAAATGCCACCGTCCGCTCCATGCTCGGGTGCTTTTATAGTGCCAAGCTGTTCGCCGTCAGCGTTGATCAGCATGCCGACCCGAACAACATGTCTGACCGGTTTTCCGAGCCTATCTGGAATCCACATGATACCATTGGCCGCCGTTGGATTCAGATGCATCTCTCGAGCACGCCCGTCTTCGGTGCCGGTGAAGGTGGCATGCTGGTATTTCGTCAGAAGATGAGAACGGTTGCCGTCCGGAAGGATGATAGCTCCAGTCTCCGGATCGATGTGACCTTGGAACTGTCCTGCCGCATTAAATATGTTGCCGGCTACGACGCTAAATGATTCTTGACCGTTAGCTGTTTTGATTACTCCAGTTAACTGTCCTGCCTCTTGTTTTGATGCTAGATTGATTCGTGTGCGATGGAACGTGTTCTGCCCACGAAATGCGGCTCCCGCCGTATCAGATACGTTGAACTGTCTCTCGCCATTCGGTGCAAGTTCATTGAATTTGACTTCGCCTTTGTCGTTGACAGTTCCGATTTTTGCTCCATTGTATATAACAATTCCATTTTCAACTTTTGCAGCACAATAGCTCGAGCCCTCCTTCCATACAAGGACTCCGTCTACGCGAGTATCGCCCGTTCCCGGTTGGCTCAGTTTGAGACTCTGCTTATCGTGTGGGTTGTCGATGTTGTATTGATCGGCAAGTTGTTCCAACAAAGCATTACCGTGCGCTATCAGAGCTTCCTTCTTTTCCTTCGTATTTGCGTCGATAGGCGGATTGTGCCTGTGTCCGTTCATAACCGAAACAGCTTTTACTTTTCCTCCTTCGATCTCATAGTTGAATTTGGTCCCGCCTACCTGGCGGTTGAATGAAGTAGCGACGCCATTTCGAAATGTCGCGCTTTGAGTAACACGCACATTGTTGTGGACCACGTCGCTCGTTACCGAAATCGTGGTACCACTACTATCTTTGCGCTCGGAAAGAGTCGATCTTCCTATTGTCTGAGGTTTGTTGGGAGCGAGCATACTCTCGAAAGTATGCTCGGCAATGGTGGTACCATTTTCGGTTCTATGAGTAATGCGCTCGCGGACGGAAGGCCTGTTCATCTCCTGGGCGATGAAGTTGCCGAAGGTGTTGCGTTCGATGATTACGCCTTTGGCATCCCTGGTTTCACCGATGATCATATGTGCAGCCATCGGATTGTCAGTCGCTTTGCCGTCTCGTGCTACACCGGTGTATGTAGTAAATCGACTGTAATCCTTCTCACCAATTCCGCGGAGTTGCTGGCGGGTACGCATGCCGCCCTCGCCATATGTATTGCGTTCGATGTTGCCGGTTACAGGATTGATTCTTGTCTCTATGCGAGTCAGGTTGGCTGGTCCGTTAGGGTACGCACTGAACGAAATCATGCCAGTTCGTCTATCTACTGAAACAGCACCATCCGGTTTGATTTTTTCAGTTACAGTTTTTCCACCAGCAGTAGTGCTGATCTCAATTGTGGACGGTTGTCTGCTGTCGCCTTCGTAGATGAATGCAGCAGTGAATCCTCCTCTGGTAATCTTGACTGGACGACCGGATCGATCGGTAGCTATAGTCAGACCTTCAACCGGATTTGCTTTGTTTTCCGCTTCACGTAGTTGGGCAGTGGCTTCCATCCAATTCAACCAGGCTGCTGCTTGTTTGTTGCCGAGCTGTGCCTCTTGTATGAGTGGACGCTGTGCACGGCGCAGGTCTGCTTGTGATGAGTCTGGAGCAACTCCCTGGGTGAGCACAGCGACGCGTTCGAAGTTGACAACATGTTCTACCGCCGGAGCGAACTTCTCTTTTAGATCTCGAACCGCCAGATCGATTGAGGCCTGTTTACCCGAGTTCAACTGGTCGATCAGCGCTTTTAACTGCTTGCGTCCGTCTTGCAGGGCATTTTCATGTAGAGGATCTGGAGCTAGCCGCTTGACCAATGCAATTGCCGCCTGGCTTGGGGAGCTACTATTGAGCTCGTTATCTAAGGCGGTAAGCAGAGCTGCTGTTTTCTTAGCTCTATCCGGATTTTGCGGCACCACGGTCAAAGATTCGACTGCGGAAAGTGCTAGATGCAAGGAACGATAGTTGCGGACGGTTTGTTCGAGCGGTGACTTTTGATCTCCAGTAGCTCGGCTGTGAAGGTCTGATAGGTCTTTTATGGACTTCTCTCTGTCCGCAGCGCCAGCACCGCGATTAAGAAATGTATTCTTGAGTTGATCTGTGTACGAAACAATGCCGACTTCGCTCTTGAGTTCACCTAGCTTTTTATTTGCCTCATCGATTAATCGCTTCTGGTCTGGTTTGCTGATGGGTACTTCCTTGTCACCGGTTTTTCTTACGACTCCATCGACCATACCATTTTTCAAACTGAACCTATATTCGTCAGCGCCTTTCTTGAGAGTGTACTCAATCGCTGTGCCTTCTGCGGAGAATTTGATTGTTTGATCGCCGTTCGGAGAGGTTTCGGCGATAGTGCGAGTGCCGTTGGAGCGATCGGTGCTCTGGCGGAACTGCCTAAGTAATTGAGGAGCCCTGGTCGGATCGGATGTATTCTGAATCGTGTGTACTTCACTGTCGCCATCGGAAGATCGCTTTATCGTGTGTTTGATGGTTGGGCGGCCAAGCTCTAAATGAGCAAATCCACCGTAGTGTTGGATGATGACAGGTCTATTTCTATCATCCGTGGTAATGCCGACAGCTTGTTTGACAGAGGCTGGATTGTCCGATGTTTGTCCGGAGCTATCAGTGTATGAGTAAACTGTTTTGCTTGTAGTGGGATCAGAAGTTTTTTTGCTGTCATCAGTAATCCACTCAGTTGCTGTTTGTTTGGCACGAATTCCTGATGGACCATATTCGTTGCGCTCTACTCGACCGCCCGGTATGAACTTCGTTTCGACGCGCTCTAAGCTGAGTGGAGCCTGCCCCTGTTTCTTCGTAACAGTGATTTCTCCTGATATCCTGTTGATGGAAACTCTACCGTCAGCCTGGTCTATCTTGTTGCCATGCCTGTCAAACAGTTCGACGGAAGACGCTTCAGTTGAATCTTTGTCTTGGTAGACTAGCTTCGCAACGCGATCGCCACGCGTCACGGACACGACTCTTCCTTGTCTGTCAGTTTCAAATTTTATTTCGGTTTTTTTTTCCTGGGCCTCGCGCGTCGCGGCCACAGACTGCATGGCTTCTACGTGCCTGAGGAGATTCTCAGCGGCTCTTGCGTTAGGTCCTCCGGAGGTAGCTTCCCTTAATAGCTCAGATTGATCTCGAGCCAGTTCTACCGGTGAGGCATATGTACCAACTACGTTATCGTGAATACGCGCAATCCTGGCTGTGCTGATCTCGGTTCCGATCGCAGGCAAGAGCCGTTCCTGTACCGTACGCATAGCAGCTTCGAGTCGAAAGGAATTGGCTGATTTTAGATCCAAGATAAGTTTGTTGGTATTGGCCCTGACGGTTGCATTGTCTTTGTCGTCCCCGCCAGCGAGCGCGCGCAATAACTTTTGCGCCTGTTGATTGGGTGGATTGCCGCCCGCCATGTCGCGCAGCTGTTCCAAAAGAGGCACTGTTTGCTGTGCCTGAGTTCTTATTCGTTCTTTGTGCTCTTTGACGTGGTCGTAGTTGCAATCAGATAAACCACCAGCCCGGATTCGCGCCTCAACTTCAAGCCTTTGCGGAGACGCGGAGCTGAATCCGAACCATGGTGTTGTCGACTCTCCGTTTTGTTTTTCAATTCGACTCATCGCGTCAAGGAAACCTGCCTCTCCGCTCGGCGGAGAGCCTTTTGGTGCACCAAGTATTCTTGGTGCCGGTCTTTTTGCGTCGTACTCATCGCGCATCGCGTCAAGGATTTGTCCGCGCCTTTCCGGAGATTGCGCGGCGAGCTTTACCAACAATTCTTGGGCGGCCTTGCTATGGAAAGCGCTCCCGCCTTGCCCTGCAGCTATGCGAGCCAATCCGGTGATTCCTCTTTCGGCAGTCTCGCTGCGTCCAGCCATTTGTGCCAGCTTTGAAACTTCTGCTGCAATTGGATCGGTCGCGGAGTCGCGAATCTTAATTGCGACGTCCAGGGCGGCATAGTTTTCTACGACTGTCCTTAGTCGATCGTTTGCTGGACCGCTGCC
>CAZISK010000329.1:0-8189 GCA_964541355.1 uncultured Candidatus Obscuribacterales bacterium | reverse complement strand
CTCTTCCACTACTCTGATGTTTTGTGGTTCGACATTCTGTCCATGAGTAAACAGGCTGTCCGTGGGTTGTGAAGAGATGATTCCGCTAGGACCAAATAGAGTAGTTTCAAGCGTCGAGGAGCGCTCTACACCCTGGCCTCTAACATGATATTGAATGTCCGCTCTTGATTGAACAACCTGGCCGTTGCGATCGAACTCGGTCCAGATCCCGTTTCGTCGGCGAGCGACGGTGCCATCAGAAAAGCGAATTCGTGTTGGTTGTTCGTTGGCGTCATGACCGCCCGATGGACCCCACTCTATTTCGATGGTTTGTCCATGGCTGTTTCGGATTGTCTGGACGCGACCGTCAGGATGAGTAGTTGTAGCTAAATCAAGCTGAGTTGGACGTGCCTGAGGGCGGGGGATGGTTTGCGCTTCGTGTTGACTCGGCACAGTCACCGGTCTTGGTAGAGAGGCTGTCTGTCTGGCTTCCGCTTGCAAGTGCAAAAGTTGTTGCAGGCGCTGGGAAATATTGATCGATTGATCGCGATTTCTCAACTGAGCCTCAAGCAACTGATGGAAGCTGTCGGCATAAGTACCCGTAAGTGTTTCAGCTCGAAATACCAATGCAGTTGGCAACAGGTTAGCCTCCTGGGCGCGCTCATACAGGTCTCGCCGTTCTGGGCTGGAAGCAGATTCGATCGACTCAATTCTTAGCTCAGCCAACCGGGAGCGCTCTTGCGCGAGACGTTGGTCGACAACGGTCGCTAGATTGGCAGGCTCTGTGCCATGGAGCATTTGCATAATTAAAACAGGGTCTCTGGTAATTTCCATGAGTTCAACGAGAGAGCGCGCGGTCGGTTCCGAAATCCTTCCGTCCAGAGCCAGTCTTCCGACCACATCGGTAAGCAACGGATCAACGCCCAGTCGTTCAAGCTGTGTTCGGATATATTGTTCGGCTCGAACAACCTGGTCCGCCTGCACGCGGAACTGACCTTGCGTCACTTGAGTCACTGTATGTGGTGCGAAGCCGAGCAGGTACCACTGATTGCCTACACGCTCAAAATAGCTTTCATGAAGCCCGTTGGCACCTTGCATGAGCGCCTGCCTTTGAGCTTCTGATACCTGTGAGCCGCGCTCGAGACGAACAGTGTCGCTGCCAGGGGCAGCTTCGCGCACAAAAGTTCCTTCGCGAGCCAATTCGGCGCGCCGTGCCGGCGTATACTCATGAGCCGCAGCAGTCCTTGCACCCGTGGGTAGAAGAGCGACCGTGCCGCCATTTTCCGCGGGCATCACGCGCCCGCCGTGCTCGACCAATGTCGCGTGTAGGTGCTCCGTACTGGCAAATGTGTGTACTATTTCACGCCTGCCCTGAGCGCTTTCGCGAGACATCAAAGAGCCTCGGCTTGTGTGGACAGGGCCGTGTCTGTGTCCTGCCGCGTAGAGAACGGCGGATAAATGCCCCGCCACGCGGGGGTCGACTCCCAGGTGCTGAAGCCCTTCTCCCGCCTGTCCGGTTATGGTCATCATGTTTGCTTGAGAGATGAACTCCCTGGTAAATAATCGCAAAATTGGCTCGCGTATTGTTGCGTCGCGCAATGCTATCTCCAGAGCCCTGCGTTGAGTCAAGCTCAACGCAGGATTGGCCAGTTGCCGAGCCGCCCACGCCTCGGGACCTGCCAGTCCGGGTAAATATCTTTGCGCAGCATGGGAGGCCTGTGATATTCCAGGTATCCGACTGATTAACGGTCCAAAGAAAACAAAACCCATGTTGAACGCGTGAGTCTGTGCGATCTCTGCACCCTCATGGGCCAGCGCTTCCCACATGGTCGTTGGTGCTCGGTCACCGCGAAGTGCTTGCACAACTTGCGAGTGTGCGTCTGTCTGCGGGTTGGCGCCAGGTCGTGCGAGATTGTCGAAAACGCTGTAGTCTCTGAATACATCAAGCGGAGCCCAGCCTCGGGCGCTGCCAACCTGATTGCCGGTGCTGAACGGATCACCCCACAAATGGCGGCCCTCGGTTCGACCAACCCGTGCGACGGTCATCGCCAGGGTGATTGCAGGAGCCTGGCGAAGAGCCAGTTGACCGGAGTTCAGTACATAACGTCCGACGGCTTGACCGCCTTGAGTAGAGGCGACGAATCTACCAAGCGGAGCAAATGGCGACGCAACAGTGCGAGCGACAGCGGCAGTATAGCGGGCCGCGGTAGCGCCACCGCGAGCGATGGTTGCTGCTGGTCGCACCAAATATGCTGCCGCTCGCGCCATCTGAATCGCGCGACCGGCACGCACCGCGGCAGTTCCCACTCTTGCTGCAAGCGCAACAAAACCGAATCCACCAGTGGCGAGGCAGGCAGCAAAAATCGCCGCTTCTATTAAGATGTCGACCCCGGTGGTCCTCAGCCATCTACCAAATGTGGTGGCATCGAAATCGCTGCTGTTAATCCTGCGAAGCATCTCTAGAACGCTACCGTTCTGTTCGCCGTTTCTATTCGTAGATCTAAGGTTGGTCTGAATATCTTCAACGGCACGTAATAGACCCATAACACCACCCTGGCGCCGCCCATCGACCAGACGACCTTCCAAAGCCTCTCTTTCCGGACCAGGCGGCATACCCGCAAGGGCATTATTAATGCTTGCCCGCATATGTGAAACATCGATACGGTTGAGCTGCTCGAGGATCTCCTGCAGCCTCAATGCTCTTTCTCTGACGTCCGAAGTAAAGCTAGGAGAGCGAGCACCGCCCATACCGATCATGTATAGTCGTTCTATCTCTCTGAGCTGCTGCGCCATATCGCTATTTAGCTGAAGCAGTTGTTGGTACTGTTGTTCTGATGTAAGAGAATGCACGAGGTAGGCCGTCGCCGCAGTCCTGACATCGCCATTTTGCCAGGTCTCGGTAGAAGATCGTCGCAGTGCGGCAATCGCATCATCCCAGGTGTGAGCGGGATCAAGTCTTGTCGGTATCGACGATGGCAGTTGCCCGTTTCGTTGCATACGAGCGAAGATTCCCTGTTGCGAGGCGAGTTCACCAGTCGGATAAAAATCGGCGTAGAGTTGTGGAGCATATGTCTGAATATCTGTCATACCATGGCTGCCGAGAATACGCAGAGCTAGTGCATCTGCACGTTCGCGGTTTTGTTGAACAAGGTTCTGGTACTCTCTATAGCTTGCTGCCAACTGTAATAGCGAAGCTTCTCGATCGTAGTCGGCCTGCACGCGTGCGTAACTACCTATGGTGGCACGCATTCCATGAATAGAGTTAAGATCTATCCGTTGGGATGTATTGAACCCGGAAGAATTCCACCAGAGAAATCCGGATCCCTCTCTTGCCGATGCTTCGAGCGACCACATCCTCTCTTCAATCTGGTACTCCATCTGCTGAATGTGACGCGAGTTGGCATCAGATATTCTCCGGAACTGTGCCATTGCCGACTCGGTATTCAGATGACCGGAGATAATTGCCGAGCATACTGGGGATTGTCGCTCACCCAACATCGTCTCGAGAACCTCCTGCAGATGGACGGACACATTACCCCTCTCCATCAGGGCAGTTAGAGCAGCTTGTAGTTCGTCTCGATTGGAGCCTGGATCCGGCAATGGCGATGGGTTGCTTGCCGATGCCTGCAAAAGAAGTCCTCTTCCGGCAGCATTCATTGAATTGAACAGGGCAAAGTTGGCCAGCGCGCGACGAAGAGCGGGCTCACCATGCTGAGCGATCGCCTGCGATAACAGCCCCTGAGTTCTGGAATCAACGGTGAAACCAGACTGGCTCAACCAGACCTCCACGGGAAGATTACCCTGGTAAGAACCGAGGAGCGCGGCATGATTGATAAAGTCTCGATCTTCCGGATGGGCTCGTACGTATGCCTCGGTGTAGGTCCTCAGTGCGTCTTGAATTTGCCTGATGTTTGACGATGTACAATCAGGCTGTTGCAAGAAGAACAGGAATGCTACCCTTTGCGCTTCAGCAGTTCCGTCACGAAGTATAGACAAGAAAAGATTCTCTCCAAAGAGGCGCATCGGCTCTCTTGTCGGCTGATCTTGTTCTGTCGAAAGCCCTGAGAATAGTGAAACAAGATCGAGGATTTGTCTTTGCTCAAGACGAGACCGGCCTTCTGGAGTAGCCGCCGCTATAAGCGCTGGGGTGCAGTTGAGCAAGAAGTCCTGTCTCTCGGGAGATAGACGATTCAAGCCATTCATGAGCAGCTCCGGCAAGACTCTTGGCGGATTGCTTCCGCCACCGTAGGTAATACTAGCTATGCTATGTTGTGTTTCAAAATAGCTTTGCAGGACATCGCCTCTATGATTGCGATTCAGATTTGTATCTCTGAACTGCACTTCCAGAGATTGTGATGCGGAGCGCAAGAAGCTCAGCGCCGCTGTACGAGCCTGTCCTTCCGGCAGTCGACGTAGAGCTTCGCGAGCGATCTGGGCTGCGTCCGGCACGCCGGTGCCCGAATAACTGGAGGTGCCTGTTGCCAATCTGGCCAGAAGCGGTACTGACCAGGAGTGATTTTCTGGATTCGATGTATTCTGCAAGAAGGTGCGCCATTCAGCGCTACTGCCTGCGGGCAATGGTCCTTCAGATCGACTGTGGATGTTGTAGATCGTCCTCAACAACAAACTGTTTGGTATGGCATTGCCATGACCAATGATCGGAGCGTGGTAGCCGAAAACGCCGGCGGCATGAGTTAAGACCAGAGCGCGACTGGTGTCATTCCTTGCTGCAATTTCGCGGAGTGCTCCTGCCGATCTCTGTCTGATCGTGTCATCAACTCCCGGACCGGTAAGTGTAGCCAGGACTTCAATAGCGCGAACATTGCCGTTGCCGGCAGCCTCTGTCAATTGCCCGTGAATGGCGTCGGTATTGCCCTCGAGGCCGGAATTATCGAGAGCGATGCTGCTGAGCAAGCGAATGTATTCTGGTGTCAGTGGTCGACTGTCTCGTCCGGCAGCCAGAAGAGCGTTCCAAACCTGCTCACGCAAATTTGTCTGTGCACCTAGTGTACGAAGCGCTGTTCGAGCATCTTCCGACGTTAGAGCTGCCGAGGCCAACAGTGAGAGTGCTGTCTGGACTATTGTCCGGTGAGAGCTATTACCTCCGGAGACTCTGGCAATTTCGCTCAATGTAGAGATAGCGCCACGCCTTTCAGCGGCATGTTCGGAACTGTTGTTGTTCAAAACATCGAGCAGGTCGTTGAACCATGTGTCCGGCGGGGAAACGGTGTCTCTGTTCATCGCGATGGCGGCCAACAATGACCAACCACCAGCGCTGGGCTGATTCGACAAATGGCTGGTCACAGCATTTTGTACGCGCTCGCGTTGTTCAGGATTGGAAGACATTTCCAGAAGAGCCTGACGAACAGCTTGACCATGCTCACCCGTCAATGCAGTGGCCCGTGCGAGAATCTCCAACGCTCCCTGTGCCTCGGGAAGAGAGCTGCCGGCTATAATGATCAACGCGTCCCTCGCTCTAGTATCACCGGCGGTGACTCCTTGCGATAGGACTTGCAGGGCTTCGAGCGGTCCTCTAGGCATGTGCCGACCGCCGGTAACGGCGGCTCCTATTATAGACAAAAGGTGAGGATTGGATGGGAGATCTGTGCGAAGCTGATTCCAAACGTGCTCGGAGCTTCTGGGCGCAAGAAGCAATCGGGTCAGGGCCGCGCGCGCGGTGCTTGCCACCGCTTGGGAATTCGCTCCCGATGATCCATCGGTCGAGCTCCGGCCGCCGGCCAATTGCGTCAGAACAAGAAGAGCTTGCCTGCCTGTTTCACTGTTGTCGCCAGCTGCAACAGTCAACGCTTGCGCAGCGAACTGATTGTTGGTACGACTGAGCGCTTGTTCCAATATACGTACCGCTTCGTCGGGAGTGGCAGGAACATCCCTCGAGCGAGTCGCCAGGGCGGCAATAATTGGCAAAGCTTCCGTGCCGTGGGAGCGCAAAGCGAGCCAGATACTACCACCGATTTGCGGTGACTGTGCCAATGTAGTCAGATGCTCTCTGGCTTGCTGCGCCACCGTTCGATCGTTATTCGTGAAGGCGGCGGCAGCCAACAGTTGTATGGCTGCATCTCTCATGTTTGGCTGTGTGGATCGGGCTAGAGTCAGCAAGCTGTCGGTGCCTCTCGAATTGATACCACCAGTCATGGCAAGGTAGGCACGAGAGATATCGGAACTGCGGCGTACATCTTGTTGAGCACCGCTTGCGGCACGGGCGGGAGTACGCTCTTGCTGGGCTCTGATCAGCTCCGAAGCCACCCGAGCGTTCAAGCCATTGTTCTGAGAGAAGGCAATTAACACGTCGAGGGAGTTTCCAGAGAGGAAGATAGCATCCCTGACCAGAGCTCTCAGCGAATCATTATCTTCCCTCATTGAGCGAAGATGCTGTTCAATTTCGGCTCTTATATCGCCATCGCAGTCAGCCGTAAGCTGAGAAGTCTCAGGGTCCAGGCCGGCAACGAGAAGTGCTCTTGCGTGTTGACGCAACTGCGGGGATGATTCGGTATCGTTAGCTATAGCGAGTAAAGATCGTGCTGTGACATTGTCCAGTTGAAAACCGCCGGATTGGAACGCTGCCTCAACAGCCATCGCCTGCAACTGTCTGTTCGTTAGTCCGGCATCAGCCAACCATTCGGCAGTCAGTTGTGGACGAGATCTCAGCACCCGTTCCAATGCCTGCCGTGCAGCCGTCTCCTCCTGTGTTCCATCGCCGCGACTGATAGCCTCTTGCGCCCGATGAATGATATCGCTCTCGGTGGCGAGACTGTTTTCTTCTCCCCAACCGTGCTGTGCAAGATACTGATAGATCGTCGTGCGAATCTGTGCATTCGTCTCAGGTCCCAACCGGCCAATGACACCGTTAAAGCTTTCTCTAAGCGTTTGATCTGCGCGTCCGTTGTTGGCGACATAGTCGCCCATGAAAGCTTGCAGAGCGGCTGGCGTGAGGTGGGTAGACATTGCGCTGATACTGCCGTAGAGCTGCCTGCGCTCTTCAATGGAGATCGGCTGGCGAAGAGCGAGGACAAGGTGAGAGGTCAAACTGAGACCAGCTTCAGGAGAGATTCGTCGGGCGAAGTCAGGATGTCGAATCGATTGAGACAGAGTCGATTCGGTAGCAGAGGTGGAGGCCAATATGGCTGTGAGTTCGGTGTTTCGAGCGGCTGAAAGGTCCAGGTCATGACCGCCACGCAAAAGGCTGATTGCGGCCGAGAGAGCCGGCAATCGCAGTGGATCAGCGGAACCGTTGCCAGTTCGAATTGTCGCATGCCTTAAAAGTTCCGTCAGGTGCGCACGCACTTCAGGCGTAATCGTCTGCATGTGTTCGGCAACATTACCCAGTGCAGTAAATGCAGCGACTCGCCGATTCTCGGAATTTCGCCTTGTTTGCGCGCTGTCATCTGGTCCATCCTGATGTACGCGAATATCATGAACGAGATGGTCAATTACGCGTGCCGCCATCTCTGAAGATGTTTGCGAAAGCCGCTGTATCGATGCCAACGCCCGCTGTCTTAGATCCGGCGCCTGAGAATTACCTGCTCCATAGTGAAGGTGCAATTGATCGGACTGAATAGCACTGAGAATCCTCAAAACGTGGGGCAGCCTTGCCTGCTCCGCGGTCTGTCCAAGGGCATCGACGAACTGGCGTTGCAGGTCGTGCATTGCTGCTGTGCGACTGCCTTCCGGCACCGAGAGAAGAAAACGAGAGGAAGCCTCATTCCATCTGTGATCCCAATTTCCAGACTCGGCTGCACGGCGCAGGATCAGGCGGTTGAATAATTCACGATCTCGATCGATCGACAGGTGATTGTTCGTGACTGTAGTGCCCGCCGATGGCAACAGATGTTCAAGTGCATCAGCAGCGAACATCTCCAGCTCAAATCTTGCTCTTGTGGCATCTGCTCCAGTGCCACGCGCACGCTGAAGCAGCGCTATTGCAGCGCCGCGATCAAGAGAACGAGAAGCAGGATTGTTGATTCGGGTGATGGCATCCAGGAACTGCTCCTGTCTAAGAGGATCACTTTCGCTCCTGGCAGCGGCTCGAAGTCGCTCGAGCATATTTTGTGTTTGAGCGCCACCGGTCGTCATTCGGCTGACAATCATCGAATCTACTTCACTGCTCAAGGCTTCTGCCAATGCACGGACTGGGGCCATCGCGGAGGGTGCAACAGATTCTCCCGGGCGTGCTCGGCCATTTAGCAATCGAC
>CAZISK010000328.1:0-8193 GCA_964541355.1 uncultured Candidatus Obscuribacterales bacterium | reverse complement strand
CGATCATCCGGGCTTAGCGGTCACGTCCTTCTCGCCGGTTATGTTCTTCAGCCCAAATGACAACTCGCTCGGTAGTATCTTCGATTTTTCTCAATGCAGATAACCACTTTGCCGTCAGAAGTTTCATGATTGAATCTTTCTCGAGGATGGTCATCGGGTCTATGACGGCCGGCTTGCAAGCATGCATTGCGATTGCAATAACAACGCTCGGCGATGTTAGTGGTCCCACATAGTGCAATAGGCCGCCGGCGATCGAGTCTTTGATGTCATCAGAGATTATTCCGAAGCCTTCTTCGAGGCCTATGCACTCGCTGTAGATTGATTTAGGGTCGGGTGTGCTGTCATGTGCAACCAGGTGAACGACGAGTTCGCGACCAGCCAAATTGAAAATTGAAAGCAGATCAGACTCACATTTGATGAGTGCAATTCCATCTTTTGGAACGGAAACAATCGCCATCTTCGTTTGAACTAGCAGTCTTCCGTCAATTGGTGAGACTAGAATCTTGCCGCTTTCCAGCGTGATCGACCCATCAGAAATTTTGGTGCAGGTTGTATTAGCGTCCTCTTGAATCAGGCACTTTTTGCATGTGAACTTCTCTGGAAACTTTTCATATCTGATTCTCAATCCGCCGGACCCGGCGGAAGGTTCCCCCACTTGGGTTATTTGACCGCCAGTGACGTCGGTTGGTACCAATATTGCTGGACCGTGATCTTCACCGCGAGGAGTGACTGGACCGCCCTGAGCAAGGGCAATCTGTATAGCTATTAGCGGAGAAAGAATTAGCGCCGTTGGAACTGCAAGAGGCGCAACCAACAATAGTTTTCGCAGTGAGAGCAAACTCGTGATCAACTGTCTCTTGCTTCGCAACGGTGTCGACAACTCCTAACGATGACGTCGCCGTGAGGACCACTCAGCGATTTTCCACCACCTTACTTATACCATCAATCAAGAGTTGACAAGATCGACAGAATCTAGACAGCTTCCAAGAGCTTGCCATGGTCGCGTATGGTGCTTCGAATACAACCGAAGAAATCGCACTGATCGCAACAGCGTATGAGGGCGACGTATGGCGTCTCCCCTACCAATCATGGTTGTAGAGGCGCGACGCCATGCCCTCAATTCGACGCATGCCGTCCAGCAGTCATGGCTGTAGAGGCGACGCCATGCGTCGCCCTCAACGTTGTTGTCGTTGCGATTGTCAGTGCGCCGGTTGCAATGTATTCAGCGCAGGAATACTACTGCCGTCGAGGAATGTGGAAAGTTGATCGAGCGAGAATTGGAGCCCCGAATAAAAGTCACCGAAGTGTCCATACTTCGCGCTTGCTTCGTCGAAGCGCATCTCGTAAATCAGTTTTTTAAACACGAGCGGATCGTCTGCATAAAGATCGACACCCCATTCGTAATTGTCATAACCGATCGATCCAGAGATAACCTGCGTCACCAGCCCATGGAAGGTGCGTCCGATCTTGCCGTGCTCGAGCATCAGTTTTGACCGCTCATCGAACGGCAGCATGTACCAGTTAACATCTTCGCCGCGTTTCTTATCCATTGGATAGAAACAAACATATCGACGTTGCGGAATCTTTGCCCACAGCCGCCCCGCGTGGTGAGGAACCTTTTCCTGCTCTTTGAGCAATTCATCAAACCCTTGATTCCACTCTTGAGACGCCGGCTTCAGCCCGCGTTCTGACAGAGTCGCATGAATCTTGGCAGTAGCATCGTATAGACCTAACTCCAAAATCGAAACGTAAGAGGATGATGTGGTCAGGTATTCCGCCAGGCGAAGCTTATCGAAAACTGCTTCGGCATGAGCCAGACCGTCAAAGTCTTTGCTGTAATGCGTTATCATCAGGTCGGCTTTGTGACCAACCATCTGGGCGAAACCAATGTCAGTGTTTTCGCCTGCCTTCAGCTTTTCGAGTGCGCCCCTGGCTTCATTAACGATTTCCGTGCGCTCTTGCTGCGGTAGCCTGTCCCAGGACAGGCGGTCGAGAGAGAACATCTGGTGAAGAATCCACCAACTGTCCAGGGATTCCGGTACATTAGGATGACGCATGACAGGCTCCTCGAAAGACTGGAATGTCATAGACTAATGCAAAATGACTTCTGGTGCCAGCTTCTGAGCAAGTTTTTGTAATCATTCGGCAATGATATGTGCGAATCCAGCAGATGATCTCGAAGTCCCTCTTGGTAAGCTGTCGGCCCACTAAGGCGCAAGGTGAGGCGACCTGCACTTAAAGCCCGCACTTTTTGAAAATCAGGATTGATGGGCAGGCTGCGAATGCAGCCAAAATTGAGCCTGGAAGAATCAAACTCAGTGAATGTTTCAAGCAAAATGTAGAGGGTTTCAAGCCAAACTTTGAGCACTTCAATATCTCCAACTTGAAGGAAACAGTTGTTAGCGACAAACCGCTCTTTCGCTGTGTCGAAACGCCGATGATGCAGCGCTTTATCTTGGGTTGATCACAGTCGTGTAATAGAGGTTGCCCTGGTATCCAAGACCGCCTTCAGGATCCATAAGGGCACGACAATTTGGGTGAATTCGAGCGAGCACATCGTCCTGCCTTGTGTAGTGATCTTTGCCAAGAGCGATAAAAAGCTTTCATTGAATGCCGTCAACCAACCATTCGGTCATGGCTGGCGACGTCAATCTATAGAAAACATTTCTGCCGGCACGCCGTTCCTTAATTTAATGCGGCGGAATCGTCAAGTTTCAAAATGATAGAAATCTTCGAACTTGAGTTGTTTGTCGCCACCGCCGATATTTCCATCTGCATGCGAAGACGCGCCACGCGGCAAAGTAGCGCTTGCCTCAGGCGCGCTTTGGCGTATAGAGGTAAACCGATATCGGTTGACCTCTATTTCGCAATCAAGCAAAGTGTGGCAAGGACCCACCTTGTCGGAACAAGACTTGTTGAAGAACGTTGGACTCACGCAAACCATTGTGAAGCTTCTCCAATTCTGTCTTCATCTGAAAATTTTGAAACCACGATTGATTTGATTGCTGAAACTTGTGTTGCCAATTCTTAGTTGTCTATTTCTTATTTGAGCGATAATCTCGCAACTTTAGATAGCTGTCGGTTATTTTTGCTGCTTCGTCTGGCTTGCTACCATATGTGATGCTAGGTGCTTTTGATTTTGGAAAGTAGATTTCGCGTCCATTGCCGTCCCACATACCGTTGGCTCGTCCATCCTTGTCAAATCTGATTTCCCGATCGAGCTTGCCGTTGGCTTTGAATTCGAGCGCGCCGCGAGCCGTTTTGTAGGCATCGTCGCGGATGGTCTGGAATGCTGTTTTGCCATCATTCCCGAGGGGACCTTCGCGGGCGATCAAAACGTTGTCTTTGTCGTAGTAGAGACTGTCCGAACCGTTGGTTACTTTGTAAACCGTGGTCTCTCCCTTTCCCATCTTGATCTTGAGTTCGGTGATATCGCCGTTTTTTCCGACTACTTCGCCATTGTTGATTTTGTCGCGAAGCACCGAAGGAGAAGTCGATTCAATATCGATTTTGACGTTCGAATCCTGTTTTTGAGCTACTTCCACGCCGGGCTCCAGTTTGACTAGCTGATCGCCATTCAGCTTAGAGTCACCGTCGGTGGGGACATCAACTATCGGTAAAAAGGATGGGGTATCGGAGCCCTTCGCGACAGTTGACCAATCGAAGCTGCTGGCGATTGATTTCCCGAGACCGGCATCGAGAAAATTTATTCTGGCCTTGCTGTCTGATCCACCGGAATTTTGTTCTAGGTTGTCTTTAGACATATGGAAACCCCGTTTCTTTTGCTGTAATCGAGCTGACCTTGGACGGCTATCCTGGTGCCATCTGCGTCGTTTCATAAGCTGACCCGAGTATCAGTAGAAAAAGTGATTCAAAAGTGACAGCCCACCGCGGCGCACTATCAATATCAACAACCGGTTAACTATCAATAGGCGAATTCCTGATAAGATCTCAGCGTCCCAAGGCCAAGGTCAATCTGATGGAAGATTTCAATCCGTGGAAAACGCTGAGCGAAAGAGTTGTCTACGACAACGCCTGGATTCGGGTACACGAAGACAATGTCATTCGTCCGGATGGTGCGCCTGGTATCTATGGAGTAGTCGAATACAAGAATAAGGCGATTGGAATCTTGCCGATCGACGATGAGCAAAACATCTACCTGGTGGGTCAATATCGGTATCCTCTCGGTATATACTCCTGGGAGATCCCGGAAGGTGGATGTCCTCTCGGTGAGGAGCCACTGGAAGCCGCGAAGCGAGAGCTCAAAGAAGAGACCGGATTGACGGCGGACAGCTGGCGACTGCTGGGCACGGCACACCTTTCCAACTCCGTCTCCGATGAGGAGGCCTTCTGGTACCTGGCGACGGGATTGAAGCAAGGCAAAGCGCAGCCCGATGGAACCGAAGAGTTGTCGCACAAGCGCATACCGATCGACCGGGCACTGCATATGGTGGCGACCGGAGAGATCACGGATGCCTTGAGCATTTTGGCGATCAATAGTTATGCCGTCATGCAAATGCGAAGTGCATCGCAATTGTCTTCGACATTCGAGGCAACGGCCAGGAGACCAGCGGATGAGGTTGTTCCGCGATCTCACAGCAACAGAATCGGCGCTGTCACCGATGCCATAGACAGCGGCGATTGGCTCAAATTCGTGAACTCGGAGGTTCGCTAGAGGTCTCGTGGCCACCGCAAAAACAAAGACAAAAGGCTTTTGGGTTTACTTTGCGCCAGGGGGACGCTGGTTTTGGATCTGTAATGTTGCGATTATTGTCTACAGCATTGCTGTGCAATGGTTCGACGATCATGGATTTCCTGCCAAAAAACTTATTGAAGCGGATGCCGCTCTGGCAAGCAGCGCGGTTATCGGTCTTCTTCTGGTGTTTCGAACCAACAGCGCTTACGACCGTTGGTGGGAGGCGCGAAAGCTCTGGGGCAGTCTGGTCAACGACCTGCGAAATCTGTCGATCAAGGCGCGTGAATATGTAGATCTCACAGAAGTAGAATCGAGGCGCTATGGAGAGCTTTTAGCCGTTTTCGCCTTGAGTTTGAAAGAGCACCTTCGCGGCAACGAAAATCTCGCTCTTCTACCTGCCGAATCCCGTCTCGAAAAGCGCGATGCCTCTCATATCCCGCTTGCATTGGCGCAGTTGGTGTATCGCACCATGCGTCAGTGGAACAGAGATGGCCGACTCTCAGATGTGGAAATGATTCAGCTCGATCGGCACGCAAGAAGTCTGATGGACGTTTGTGGCGCCTGCGAGCGCATCAAAAAATCCCCAATTGCCGGCTCGTATAAGCTAATTCTCAGAATCGGAATGGGATCGTATTTCGTAGTTCTGCCCTGGCTGCTCGTTCCGACGGTCGACAATTACACATTTATAATGGTGATGTTTTGCGCTTACTTTGTAACAGCGCTGGAGTACCTGGCTGAAGAGGTCGAGGAGCCGTTCGGCACGCAGGCCAACGATGTGCCGATTGATGATATTTGTCAGACGATCGAAGATTCGATAGCAGACGTGCTGCACTACAGGCGCGACAAGGCGCCTGCGCAAACTGTGGAGACATTCGTAAACAACGAGATTCGAGGTTGAGGGCACGCCTGTGACGAGATCAATATCTGATCTAAAAACAATTAAAGGCAGCCTTATATTATCGAAGAGAATGACAAGAGGTTTCGTGCTAACATCTTGGCGGTTTAGATGATGAAAGACCGTTGGCACTATGCTTTTCACGAGTTTAGATTATCTCTTGTTTTTGCCGGTGGTAGTTGCGCTCTTCTGGGTGCTACCGCTGAAATTCCGTCTGCCGATGCTGCTTGCGGCGAGCTGGTTCTTCTACATGTGTTGGAACCCGGCTTTCATCTTGCTGATCGTCGGCATGACCGCCTTCAACTACTATTGGGGAAAGCTGCTGTGGAACGCGGAGCAGCATAAGAAGCTCATTTTCGGCATCGGGATAGGTGCCAATCTGCTTTGCTTGGGCGTGTTCAAGTACGCCAACCTCTTCGTCAAGAGTGTCTCCGGTGCTGTCGGACTGGCGTCCGGAAGCAATCCCGGATGGTCCGTCGATATCATTCTTCCGCTCGCCATCTCTTTCTTCACGTTCGAATTCATTCACTATCTCTTTGAGATTCACCGAGGGCATAAGCCGGTCAATTCGTTCATTCTGTTCTCCCTGTTTGCCGCGTTCTTTCCGACTCAGATTGCCGGACCGATCAAACGGTACCCGGACTTTGTCGCCCAGATGCTTTCACACAGAGAGAAGCATCCGACGCTCAAGATGTTCGACGACGGATTACCTCTAATTCTGATTGGATTAGCGAAGAAGGTGCTTCTTGCGGACAACCTTGCAGTGCTCGTGCAGATGGGTCTGAAGGAGCCGTCTTCCTACGGCGCGCCCGAGCTGTGGCTCTTCGCCTACGCCTTTGCATTTCAGATCTATTTCGATTTCTCCGGTTACACGGATATTGCTCGCGGCTCAGCGATGCTGTTCGGCTACAAGATTCCAATCAATTTCAATATGCCTTACATCGCTTCGAACATCTCCGATTTCTGGCATCGCTGGCACATCTCGCTCTCATCCTGGCTGCGCGACTACCTCTTCATTCCTCTAGGCGGCTCTCGGGGAGGACGTTGGCTCACACACCGTAATCTCTTTCTGACCATGGCATTAGGCGGACTCTGGCACGGTGCGAGCTGGAATTTCATGGTCTGGGGCATCTTTCACGGACTGGCTTTGATTGTCCATCGAGAGTTCTCGATGTGGAGGCAGGGTATCAATCTTGCTTACGCAAAGCAGTTCTTCGAAAGCAAGCTGTTCGGCGCACTGTCCACGATGCTCACTTTCCATGCTGTTTGCATCGGATGGGTGTTCTTCAGGGTCGAAAACATCGGCACGGCATTTTCAATAGTCAAGCGTATGATTTTGATGAAACCGATTTACTCGTCGGTAGAGCAGGGACAGTTTTTCGTATTGAAACAAAATTTGCCGGTGGTCGTGCCTGTGGTACTGATAATGGTGGCTCTTCTGCTTTTGCAAAACTGGCCGGTCAGCTATCTCAACTCGAAGCAATTCTTCAGGAATCTTCCAGCACCCTGGAAAGCAGCGTTCTGCACCGTTTTGCTCTTTGCAATCATCACCTTTATCCCGGATGATTCTAAACCGTTTATCTACTTCCAATTCTAAATCGTCAAAGGCTACGCCAAAGTGCCGGAAACCTCGATAGTAAAGAAAACCAAGCAGCTGGCACTCAGACTCGCCGGCAGCACGGCTATCCTGATGATCATCTTCTTTGTCGCTGTCGAGGTGGCATTTAGAGAAATCCGTCCGTTGCGGATGCTTAACCACACTGGGTTAACCACAATCAACCAGAACTTCCTCGTTTCAAAACTGCCTCCATGCCTGTCATCAACGGAGAATCCGGAGGTTCTACTTCTGGGATCGTCTTTGGTATTGGTTCCGTCAGTCCGGTGTGATGATACTTTTCATGGTAGAAAAACGCGGTACGACCGCTGGTACTATCGCAACGTCATCGACGAGTATACGAAGGCGGACTTCTTTCAGGACGCTCTTGCAAAAGCGTCCGGCAAACAGCGCAACGTGATTGATCTCGCTGTTGCGGCCAGCATGATGTCGGACCAATATCTGATTCTGAAAAAATATCTGGACTCCGGCAAGACTCCCAGGTTGATCGTGTGCGGAGTTGCACCTCGTGATTTTCTCGATAATCTCAGGCAGGATCCGGAGAAGACGCCGACTTACTCCATACTGGCAGACCTGACCTGCATCAACGATTTGATGGAGAGCAAACGCTCCAAAGAGGCGATCGCCAACTTCGCGTTTGGCTACCTTTGCGACGCTTACAAAAACAGGCGTGACTACAGCACGGTTCTGACCGGACTGGCCGCGCGCACCACCGGGCATCCGGTCGACCTGTACCAGGCTACTCATGAGTCACAGAAAGAGATCGATAAATCAACAATGGATTTATTGGCGGAGCCGAAGGAAGATGCCTCTGTTCTCAGCGCCACAAAGCCGATTTACGAAGCGCGCGAGAACAAACTTCTGGACTTGAAGGAGTATCGTCGCATCTACCTGCCTGTTAACAACAAGGTCTTTAAACTTCAGATGGGCTATCTGGAAAAATTCCTTGCGCTTGCGTACTCCAAGAATATTCCTGTGGTGCTCGTC
>CAZISK010000327.1:1273-8215 GCA_964541355.1 uncultured Candidatus Obscuribacterales bacterium | reverse complement strand
GTCAACAGCTCAATTTGATTGTCCCCAACAGCTCTTTTTCATTGTCCGTGATCATTCGTGTATCGCTGAATCGTTCGCTGGCGAAGAATACCAACGAGATGAATAGAAAGTCCAGTTCTCCATTTCGAGCATCGGAAAATCGCTCGCTGTCAGCATCGTTTCGTCGTGGGACCGGTGTCGCAGTGACTGCGCTATTTTTGACCACAGAGCTTCTTGAGCATTTGCCATTGAGTCCCTAAATCAAAATCGATGGAGAGAGCACGACTCTCAACACTGGAAATCAGGTGACCGTTGCAGAATCCACGGGGTCAAAATAATTCTCCACCATCACGAAGTGCTAATTCTAATCGGAAGTCATTTGTTCGAGAAGTTCGGTTGTCAAAAACAAGGCTGTGACGGTTAAACCAACCGCGCCTCTGGCTGATTTCATTGTCAGCTTGCTATGAACCGACTCTCGATACTTGGCGCTTGTTTGATAAGTTTCCTTGTCGACCTTAAGGCGAGCGAGTTTCGCTCGCAATTGTTCTACACGCTTTTGATCGTTCTCCATTTCGGCCTGTTCGAGTTCCTTGCTGAGCTTTCCAACAAGTGCGGTGAAAGCCTCTTCGACCAGCTTTTCTGATCTCGTCGGATCAAGTTCTGTAATCGATTTGTCTTGACCTACAACATACAGTTTCAGTCGTCCGTTTTCGCCAATCCCAGCTAATAAGTTAACACCGGTAAGGTCGGACAACGGTTTGCGGTAATTGTCATGTCCAGCATTCTTTGTTTTACCGTCCAGAGATTTGCCGTTCAGGCAGAATTGAAGATAGTCAGCAGATACATTCGCCTGAGACTTTTCTAGAGTAAGAAATTTCTGTTCGGCTGTTCGATCACCTTCAGTTGCGCGAAGATTTAGACCCCAGTCTTTAGCCCGTTCTTCTCTTCCTTTCAGTTGATCAATCTGCTGCAGCTGATGGTAAAGAGTGGAGAGCACCTCTGTCGCCAATGCTCCCTTATTGACGGTGTCCGCGTCTTTAAGAGAAGCATGTGGCAGTTGAAGCAAGACTTTGACTTCGGATTGCAAAACCTTTTCAAGCTGGCCGAATTCGCCTCGATAAAACAGAAAATCACGATCGCTGAATAACGGCTGAATCTCCTTGCTTCCAGTCCGAAAGACAATTTTGCTGCGGTTGTCTTTAGCATTTTCGTCGGCTACTACAACTGCGTTTTTCATTAGCGGATTGTTTCGGAGAGTATCGACCTGAGAAGCGAAGTCCTGCACGAATGAGTTTAACTTCTCCAGTTTTTCTTCTTCAGAACGGGGCCAATATCGAAGCACACTCATAGCATTGGAATAGTATCGCTCAAAGGACCTATTCAATTCGGGGCGGACTCTTCGAAGCTCAGTGAAACGCGTAGTCAGATTGACCGCATCGAGCGATTGAGAGGCAGCGTCTTTGCCAGTATAGTCCTTCAGCTCACGTGAAGTATCTACAGTGCCGTGTATAGCTTTTCCACTCGGATCAAAGGACAATGCTGGACGATGCCCTCTGGATTCCTGAGCACCGTGACTGAGGTACAGGAAGGTCAACTCAGCTTTTCTCTTATTCTCAAAGTGAGAATTAGCGTGTGCGACAATAAGCTCCGCCCCAATTCCATTAACAAGAGCCTCGGTGAACTCTTTCGAGAGAGTCGCATGGGTTGTGGCCTCTACCAATTCAATCTGGGATTCGTTTGTTTGGACAAATTTGAGACCTTCTATTTGATGATTATTTCCGCCAAACTGAATAGGAACGGAATGCTTGAATATATATTCGACGCTGCATATTCCGTTTGAATCGAAGTCATGAAATCCTGTACGAATGTCTCGTTTTAGCTCTGAAGTAGTCTCGTTTTCATGTATTGTTGAAACGTACGCCGCCAGGATCTTGACGAGTTCGAAGTTGCTTCGTTTAGTTTCCCCATCTTTGATGATGCCGTTATATTCGAGACGCGCTAGCAGATCTTTTAAATACTTCGTATCCTTTGGTGACTGTTTCTGCTCGAGAGATTCAGTTGAGCCGTTCTGGAAAGTAACTGTGATGCATCCTTGCGCATTGCATTCGATGGATTTGATTGCGTATGTTTTATCGGGTGTTTGAAACGTGTATCGTACGGTTCCGATGTCCTGAACGTTCGCAAAAAATGATGAACTATTGGTGAGATCTCGCCTGATGACGGAGAGTGCATGCGGATTGCATGACGCGAGATATTTTGTAGCGGCAGCGTCTATCACTCGTGTTCTGTCTTCAATCAGCATTTTGTCATCGCCTTCAAGAAGCGATTTCATAGCCATAAGCTCTTTGTGTAGCGGGCTGTTGTAGATGATAATTTTGCCAACGTGGTCTGTGCTTTGGTTCGTCTCTATTTGTTTTTTGACTGCAGTTAAAAAGGCTTGGTGCTTCTGTTCAGGAGTTAAATTTGACTTCCCACTAGTCTCTTTCAAGTAATCCGGCATTATTGCACAGCGCATTTCCCACAATTCGTACCGCTTGGTAGCTCTTGTACCGGATAATTTGAGTCCATCTCGATACCACTCGCTTGCAACTGGGTGGCTGTTATTAGGTAGCAATGCGAAGAAAACTTCGTTCAGTTCCACCCTGTAGGTGTTCTTCGGTTTACTCGGTGTTTCGGAAGGCTCCTTCATACCTTCAGAACGCTTCAGTTCTTCCTTTGCGATTTTTTCGATGTAATCGAGAAGCTCAGGTAGAAAAGTCTCTTCAGCGTATTTCTGTTTCAATGCGTCTTTGAGTGTCTTGCATTGTTCGATCTCACCGAATACAAAGTGAATTTTGTGCACTATTTCCAGATCACTGGCTTCCACTCCCAACGTGGCGGAGGAGGTCGTCGCTATCTTGTTTTCTCCTTCGAGATTCAGAAGTGACGCAAAGATCAGTCCCTTAGACTGCCCATCACCCACCAAATTTTTGTGCATTGGTTTTAATTTGTTATTTTGGCAATCATTGCCGGTGTCGAAACCATCGTCAAGTGGGACGATGTATTTTTCCTTCAATTTGCCATCTTTTGCTAGTGCACTTGCTTCTTCGAACGTCAAAAATTGATTGCCCGGCAACTCGGGATGCATGATTCTAAAAAGCGTTCTTACTAATAGTTCGCTTCCGACAGAACGATTCGGCGGCAAGACGAACACGACTCTGTCCATTACGTTGGAATTCTGGTCTGTGACCTTGTCCAAATATCTGACCTTTTTGTCTATCGATTTGTACAATTCTTTCGATAGACGTGCGAATTCTGAAACGCTGCGTTCTACCATTGCTTGCTGCACAAGCACCCTATTGACGATCTCTTCTGGTTTCTTCAGGAGGAAAACTTTGTGTTGAATTCGTTGCCTTATTCCTCGCTCAGTTAACAGGGCTTTGTCAAGCTCCAGGGCTTTGTGCGGAACTCCTTCCGGCCTGGCCAGCTCGAGTTTTTTGATTAGATCGTCCATACCCTGTGGGTCCAGCTCCGCCTTTGCAATATCTATGAAGTTGACACCATCTTGGAAGCCTTTCTCTTTCCCGTCGGTGGAGCCGACTAACTCAGTAGGCACGAAGAGATTGCCGGTTTTCTCTATATCCCGAAGAAGTTCCTGCATCGATCCTGTTGCCGTCGGCCTGTCGAGTAGCACCATATGCGGTACCGCTCGTGCGTCCAGGAAGGTCCCACCTGGTCCCTTAATGACTGGTCGTCCGTCAATGTTTTGGCACAGCCTGTAGACTTCCACATGGGTTTGGGTGTGGCGATGAAAGAGATATGCTAGGGCTTCTCCGATGCCATTGTCGGTGACAAGAACCTTGATTTTCGGCACCATCTGTCCGTGACTGTGGGGGTGGGGCTCGGCGAAGCGATGGTAGTAGCCGCCCTTAGATAATAGCTGGTCATTGATTCGGTCGAAAATGTCCTTCAGACCTTCCGGAGAGCAGTATTTTGACCGGGCGGACAGTTCTGCCACGAGCTGGTTTCTGCGCTCAGGTGAGTATGACTCAAGCTTTCCCTTCAGCGCCGGCTGGAGCCCCTGTTCTAAGGTCTTGTCTATGGCCGCGTTGACCATCTTTGAAGTTATCTTGCTACTCTTTCCGATTTTTTCCGTTAGCTCCAGGCTCACTTCCTTATCAATTACTTCTAGTTGGTCTATAGACAGTCCTGCTCGTGATAAATCAAGTCGGGCAAGTGAACGTAAACATCTTGAATCCAGCTGACCGAGCTGCTTTGGGGTTAGGCTGCTCAATCTAGATATGCAATGCTCTTCCGCAAACCAGGACAGGGCTTTGAAAGCGTTCAACGCAAGGTCTGGTTGGTCCTTTAACGGAGCAACATGTTTCACCGTATCGAATAGGCTGCCAAGCCTACGGACAAGGATTTCATTGCTGCGACTTCGGAGACTTGGCCTGGCGAGACCTTCAACGAACCTTGCCAGTTGCGTTCTTTTCGTTTCTGGTAATTGTGCAATCTCGCTGCCCATATACTCAACATAGTGCTCGAAGTCGCCGTGTAGATCCTGACCTACGTGAGTCCTATTTGTTGTCAGATATTTGTCGAACGATGCTACCGACTTAGCCACTTTAGCCAACTTAACCAGTTTCTCCAGTTTCGTTTTTTCATCGTCTTTCTGCTCTTCCGTTATCCGATCAATGGCTTTTTGGAACCGCGCCGCACAATCCTTCAACTGACCTTTCGTCAGGGTCTGACTTATCTCTCGGATTTGATTGTCAATTGCCGGTACATTTGTCTTTTTAAATAGGAAGTGGTTTTTTGTCGGTTCTTGATGATTTGCCGAGGACTGTTTTTTGTCGTCACCAATTTCGTCATCAAATACAGTGTCACTACTGTCTGCCGCATCAGCATGACCAGTTTGTGAATCTATCTCCCTCTCGCCATCAACGATTTGCATTAGTGGTAAAGGTTCGTCTGCATCCGTTTTGACGAACGTTCTGTGGCTCGGTATCCAGGTTGTGAAATCGAAGTGCGGAAAGACGGGCTGGTTCGATCCATCAGGACCATTGAAGACTGTTTCAAAATCCATAAATACTCCGAATCGCGTGGCGTTGCGGAAATCGTGAAGTAGATAGTCTGAACCGTGTTGTCGACCAATTTGTGACCGGATGTCCTGACCTCAATTACTGGAAATCGTCCTGAAGTTCCATCGGAGCTGCCATAACTTGTCGTCGGCCCCGATGGCTTGTTGCCAGGAACGCTGCAAACCGCGACCGGCTCAAACAATTCATATATTGGTCACAAAATGGTCGACTCTTTGAGGCATTGTCTGGACCAGGCAGGTTGTTGGGGGCGAACCGATGTTTCAAGAAATTTTTGATTCTAATCCTATAGATGAAGGACAGTTTCCACTGTCGATCGACTTTGAAGATTGGTCCAAAATTAGAGCACTAGTAAAACAAGCACCCACTCAACTCCACCCGGTCAGCATCGTTGACGATCAACATTCAAGCGACGGCCTGGATGAAGAATTGGAACAACCAGAGTCTAGGCAGAGCTCATCCATGGACCAACAGAAGAGGCTGCAGAACTTACTTCTGACAAACTGGTCAATAGTGCCCATGGCGGTGATTCAGAGTCGCTTGCTGGAAGCAGTTAGAACTGAGCTTGCTATGACGTTCCGCAATCTAGACGCAGACTCGCAGAAGTCGTATGCAGGGATTTTCAACGATCCTGATCGATTTGATAGGCTCAGCCAGAACATGCTGATGGAGCAGATTAGAAATTGCATACGGACCGAGGATATGAGAGGCAATCTGCATACCAATGATGCAGTCAAGCTAAAGGAATTGCTTGATCGGGGTGAGATTACTCAGGCTCACATCAAACTGCTATTTACCAGTGAGATGAATGATGGCAAGTTCGGAGTTGGTTCAAGCGCCGCCTACAAAGCGCTGCTTCAGTCTGTGCAGGCTAAGACCGCTTCTAATGTTGGATTAGCCCTTCTGAATCAGATCCCGCTTCCTGTGAGTAGAGACACTCTTTTGAAGGTTCATGAAACCGGCAACGCTTTGATGAATAGTGCTGCATATGAATCTGCGCTGAAAGGCGCTACTGACTATATTCGGATTAGCCCGGACGAGATTCCTTCAGACAGTCAGTTGGGACAACTGGAACGACTGCTCAATTTCAATTCATCATTCGAGAATAAACCTCCAAATCCAATACTGCGAGACTTTCAACAGCTGCTGGAGTTCCAATCTCGAAAGATTGAGTTGGGCAGACTCTGCGCATCGATCAAGGAGGAGCTCAGCAGGAGTTTGCTTGCCCCAGGCAGAAAACTACCGGCCGACCTCGAAAAGAAGTTGAATTCTTCCGACTGCAATAAAGAGGTCATTGAATTGACTGAAAAGTTTTTCTTCCAAATGATAGAAGGCTCGGTCGAACGACAATTTAAGAGTGGCAAAATTACTGAGTCAGAGAGGAGCACTAAGTTAGCTTTACTGAAAAACGGCGAAATCGATCGTCGTACAGTGGAAAATCTGCTCCTGCAAGAAAGAGAGGCTGGCATCGAAGGGATAGTGACGCGTGCCATGGCCCACAGTCTTGAACGGCATTACACCGAGCAGTTGAACAATGCCGGCCTGAGAATTAAATCAGCAAAACTCGCGCCACCTGCTGCTTATCCTCTTCCTGAAGGCGTAAAGTATTTTTCTCTGGGATATACGTCTACGTATGGGATTTCGATCGACCAAAGTACTTTGAAGGACGCCGCTAAAAGGATCGAAGGTGTAGAGGAGTGGTTGAAGGCAGCCAGCAAAATATATTGTCCTGAGGTCGATCAATTGCAGAACATGTTGATCGATGTGTCAGGCACAATTAATCCTTCTCGGATTCTTGAACACTTCAAGCAGAAATGGTCTCCGAGCGAGGAAGAATGGAAACTCCGTCAACACCCTACCGGCTCTCCTTCTTCGAAAGCGA
>CAZISK010000327.1:0-1173 GCA_964541355.1 uncultured Candidatus Obscuribacterales bacterium | reverse complement strand
GAGGAAGAATGGAAACTCCGTCAACACCCTACCGGCTCTCCTTCTTCGAAAGCGATGATCATGGAATTGGCTGGTGCAAAGTTCAAGAAAATCCTAAAAGCGGAAGTAGAGGAACAGCTTCTGTCAGGTCGTCTGGCGACGGTTGATGCGAAGACACTGGCGGACTCAATCGACCGAGACGAGATACCTTCCGGCATTCTCCTGAACCTTCTGCGAAAGGAAAGCTCCACTAAAGACTTTCAGATTGTCACACGGTCCTACTATGCTGCACTCCTGGATACGATCAATAATGAGGTCCCCGTTAACTTCGCTCATTTGATCAAATCAGGCCTGCCGATTCCTGCGAACTCCCCTGTGAGAGTGCCACCGGGCGAAAGAGGTCCAATGTCTGTGCGCCTGTATGCAACCAAGATAATTGCAGATCTCAAAGCTGGAATACCAATTGAGAAAACGTTCAAATTAGATTCTGAAATCGTGCCGGAGAATACGAGGGATTCGAATTTGATTGAGTCGTTGTACCAGGCCGCAATATGGAATAGAGAGGCATCAGAATCCGTCATCGATAACATTCAGGAGTTTCAAGCGAAAAGGCTTGAAGAAACCTGCGATTCGCTTAACAGACCGAAATGGAAAAATCGACTGAATGGTGAGAGTCGAGACGAATGGGTTGTCCGCGTTAGTCCTTTGATCGATCTTGCTATCCAGGCGAGCGCAACCGCTCGGGCCATCAAGTTGGCTCAAGATATGAATCCAAATGCTAATGCTAAATATCGAACGGAATCAGAGACTAGGCTTCACACTGCATTTACGTTAGATTTCCCAGGTGAGAAACCGCCGATCTTTGACAAAGATTGCAAGCCTAACGATTGCTTTAATTTGCCAGATGAGTTGACACCCAGTTACGAAAACAGTCTGAAACTCTCGCGAATTGAGAAGTGGATCGAAAGGCACCAGGACGCTGCAAAGCAGGCGTTAAAGGCGCTTGCAGAAGTCGCGGTCGATCAGAGTCGAATTCTCATCTGGCAAGATGCTCCAATGGAAGGCACGATTCGAGTAGATGGAATTTCTAAGGACTTCAATCTCACTAAGTACAGAGTCCGGGTAGAAAATGTGACCGATGCTAATGGCAGATCAAAAGTAAGAATCTACAACTATGTCGATTATCATCGCAGC
>CAZISK010000326.1:0-8226 GCA_964541355.1 uncultured Candidatus Obscuribacterales bacterium | reverse complement strand
AATTCGCTGAACCTCGAGTTCGAGAGATTTGATCGCGTCTTTGCACTCATCGAGCTTAAGTTGGGCCAATAGATATTCTTTGCGCTCCTCGTTCAGTCGCTCCGCGCGCCGACCAAAAACGGCATGAAACATCGCAGCCACGCTCAGGCCTTCGAGCCTTTCTACATCCTCGAGCTCTTTATCCAGTATCGCCGAGAGTTCATCAAAACGAGTGCGTTCACTATCTAGAGATTGATTAGCAGAAGCGAACTTCTCATTGAGCCTGTCTCGTGCACGAAGCCTTGCCTTAAGTAGTATCAAGCGCTCATTCAAGTTCCTGAGCATTTCAAGTTTCGTCAAGAATATGGTCCTCTAGGACGGATGAATACCATTGTAATGACAACCGGGATTGGCAATCGATTCGAGAACGATTTCTTAATACTCGATGTTCTAATCATCCTAATTGACGACAAGACATACAAGCCCGCGCTCCCAGTCAGTGTTTCCAGTGATGAGCGATTCCGTGCGAGCGCCGGGTGCACACTGCGAACGCCTGAGATGTATTCCTTCAAGCGTTCGGTTAGAGCCAGATCGCTCCAAAGAGCGAATGAACTCGGGACGAGTGCGAATACTGTCATCCGCAATAGCTCATGGCGACAAGCGCGCAACTCGAGGCATTCTTCGTTGATTCTGATTTTTTCGAGCAAGTCTGAACTCGACTGTCCTCTTTTGATCTGCAACAGGTGGGTCTGCCGTGACTGCTACTCCGCCTTGCAGCTCTATGGCGCGACCTTTGAGGTCGTTGCTTACCAGTATGTTCGCGCCCAAAGCCGTGAAAGTGTTGGTCGGGCTCAAACCCTTCGATCTTTTTCCGGTAAAGCTCACTTGTCCTCCGCCGGTTTCATTTACGACGGTATTTCTCGGAGGTTTTTTATCCTTGGTACCAGTCGGAACGATTGTAGGGCCGACAGCGATGGTGACATCACCCAATCCGGGAGATTTAGCGTTCGTCTGGATTGTCGAGTTGCTGCCCAAAATCAGTTGGCTCTTCTTGCTAGACGTCGAGTTGACGACGTTGATGCTGGAGAATCCTGTCAGGCTGATCGAGTCTGCGATAGTAAGAATATTGGTGTCTGCAGAAATGGCGCGAACATCAAGATCTCCAGCAACTGCAGTCAAGTCTCCGACAATCGTCAGGCTACCAGCAGCGCTTAAGAAAAGATCGTTACCCGCCTGGGAGTTTTCGAAATTGACACCATCTGTAGCGGCACTCGTGACGAAAACATTTCCGGCGGCTGAAAGGGCGTTCCCTGAGATATTGACAGTGTTTGCTTCGACAACAAAGGGATTTAACGCGTCGGTCCCGATACTACCGCCAGTCGAGGTCAGCGTCAATGAGGGGGTCGTGATCGCGCCGCCGAAATTGGTATTGAGAAGATCGCCTTGCGCTGACAGATTTATACTAGCTGGGCTGGTTAAATCGCCCTGTACCACAAGGTCTCCACCATTGGCACGCAGGTCGATCGGTCCACCTGTTGCGGCGGTAATAATCTGTTCTAAAGTGAGGGTACCAGTCGCCGTCCGAATCAACACATTCTGTGGAACATCATTGACTTTGACGGGCGGATCGATTCTTTCGGCATCAACGTCGATCACATATCCGTTGCTTCCCCTGAAGCCCATGTTTGTGTCGGCAACAAAGATACCACCCTGAATTATTACGGAAAAACCGAAAGCGGGATTAAACTCAATTCTGGCCGTACCGCTCGGCGCAGTGGTTGTTGCGGTGAACAAGGCTCCAGCGTTGGAAGTTACACTCAAGGCTCCGTCGGGAGATTGAAACACCAACACGGGACTTCCAGACGTACTCTGTGCTGTCATGGTGCCGTTGTTGTTGATTTGATGGCTCGCTACGAAAGCGGCTTCTCCATTTACTGTAATGCTGGAATTGTTCGTAAATACTCCGTCAATTGCATGCATATCCATAACAGATCCGATAACAAGCGGATGGTTGATAGTTACATCGTCGCGAGTAGCGAACTGGAAGAGATTACCTGACGAGGGTCCGCCGGTTTTGACACTACCGCTGGCAGTAATCGTGACATCGCTGGTGGTGACGGCCGTGACGCTGCTGGGACCGGTTGCGGCAAAGATTTTACCCGCGTCGGACAACAGGTTGATCTCAGGCGCGACAAGCGCAGCTGTCCTTAACACCCTTACGCTATCGCTTGCATCGTCTGTCACGAAGAGCACAGGATTGTTGCCGACAAAGCCAGCAAAGTTCCCGCTTGCTTGCGGTGTTCCACCGGTCGGAACATTTTCCTGAATCGCATTTGTCAGTGTAACAATCACGCTGACATCGCCAGTTCCGCTATTCGTCGTGTAAGCCGTAGATCCGGTCGGATTGATTGCGATGCCGACTGGATTAGCACCGGCAGGCAAATCAATTGTAGCAACAACAGAGTTCGATTCCGTGGAGAAGGCATAGACTTTGTCGGACTGGGCCGCAACAAAAATCTTTGTGCCGCACGGGCAACCGCCAAATGCAACTGGCGCAGTCGGAATTGAAAATGTTTGGATAACCGTTAACGTCGCTTGATCAATAACCGAAATCGAACTGCCCCCTGTGTTACCCACATAAAGCCGTGCGTTAGCACCGTCGACAAACACCGCATTTGGTGATGCACCTGTCACAATCGGCGAGCCAATCACTTGATTGGTCGAGGCGTCGATGGCAGTTATGGTATTGCTTCCGCTGTTGCTCACATACACCCGGGAGCCGTTTGCGTTAACGGTAATGCCTGTGGGACTGGCGCCGACGTTCACAGTCGCAATCACCATATGGGAACCAGTGTCTATCACCGATACTGAATTGGAACCAGTATTCGACACATAGGCTAATGAGCCGTCAGGACTCAGAGCAATTTGCTCAGGCGCAAGACCAACTGAGATTGGCGCTCCGACGACCGTATTCGTGACTGCATTGATCACCGTCACGGTTCCATCGAGACTGTTTGCCACATAGGCAAATGCTCCGTCCGCATCTATGACGGCACCAGTGGGATCGGCTCCCACGGATATGTCAGCGACCACCCCGGTGATGGTTTCTATATCTCCGCCCGCTTGCACAGACAGAGAATCATCGCTCGTTATGTTGCCACGAACGATTACGTCGGCCCCGACACCAATAGCCGCTCCAGCAACAAGAGAGTTGCCGGAAGATATACTCCCGTCTGCTGCAAATACAATGTTGGCACCATCCGATGAAGTTGGTTGAGCTGTTGTAATGTTGATGGCACCTGTGGCTAACGCACCGCCTGTGGTAGCAACAGTTCCGATATTTATGGCTGTGGTGCTTAGAGCACCAGCAATAACCGTGACATCGCCATTATTGTCCGCGCTCGTTCGCCCGCCGGTTAGAATCGTAGTGGTGCCGAGGTCTACTGTACCACTCCCGGCAGCGCCACCCGCGAAGGCGGCGACGAATACATTGCCACCAGAACCGGTGCTTCCCGTTGGGCGCGTGGAAATGGTCACATTGTTGCCCAAAAGGATACTTCCACCATTGGTCGAAGCAGAACCGGTCAGCGACGTCGTGTCCGCCGTGCCACCAACTGGAGCCGTACTCGAGTTAACACCAGCTACAACCTGATCTGCACCGGCGATCAGGTTGATGTTGAACCCTTGAGTGGCGTTGGCAGCCTGCAAAGTAATGTTGTCGACGCTGGTGATGTTACCGCTGGCTATTATGCTCAGGTCTTCGGCGACGCTGATATCGCTTGTGATTGAGATGTTGCCGGCGTCGTTTTTGAAGGTAGGATCGCCGGTGAGGCAAACCTTACCGATAACGAGATTCTCAGTCGAAGCCTCAATATGAGCTTCCGAACCAGTTTGAAATACAGTGCCGGTGATTTTGTCGGCACTGACACGCATGATGCCCTGACCGGCGTTAAGTTTCAGCTCCCGGCTCATGAGGTCGCCGCCCGACACGATGGTGTTGGCCGTTTCTGCATATTCGAAACTGCGCAAATTGATCGCGCCAGTGGAGGCAATGATCCTTCCTCCGTTTCCTTCTACTCTCAATTCAGCCGTTGTCGGTCCATCAATATAGACATCTCCCTTGCTGGACTGAATGACGCCTGAATTGATCGTGGTCGGAGCGTAAACGCTCAAGTCCTTTGCCGCGATTATTTCGGAACTGTTCTTCAACACATTGCCGGCACTCAGGTTGAGGGTACCGCTCGATTTAATAGTGCCTTGATTTGTCAGATTACCACTAGCCGCCAGCGTCAGATCAGTGCCGGAAAGAATCAGCGCGCCTACGTTGTTGGAAATATCCTCAGCTCTGATTGCACCTGCATTGTTAGTGAGTGCGTGAATCGTTCCAAAGTTACTCAGATCTCCGAGCAATTTAAAATCGGAGCGCTTACTGAAATCACAATAGGCAGTAACCTTCTCCGGCACGATGAAATCCGAGGCGCGAAGAGTATTGCTATTAGACGTGACACTACTCATGTCGACGTGCCCGCCCGACGCGCGGCCGGACGAGTCAAGGCTTAATTGTTGCCCGACGCCTGCGAGAATCTGTTTCACAGCCAGATACTCCGATGCGGTGACTTGCGATCCAGCTTCGAAAGACTTCGTTTCACCACCGACGGTGACAGAAACCGATCCAACATTCCTAAAGAGTTTTTTTCCAAGAGTTATGTTACGCTCTGACGAGCCCAGATCAAGGTTTACGCCCTGGGAAAGACGTACCACATTAGCTCCGTCTGCACCCTGAATAGTCTGCCTCAGAACGGAGCCGCTGGGCTCGACAAGACGATTGAGCCTGTTCGACCTGTTTTCCAATGGCAGGGAAGGTGCGTCAAAACCACTAGTTAATACCCTTGAATCAATCTTGCAAGCCGGATTTGCTCTCTGGTTTCTAACCTGTTCTCGAAAAAGCTGTCGCCTGACCTGCCGATTAAGTTCAGGATTATTTTGCCGAAATTCTTTGAATGTCGTTCGCTGCTCCGCTGCCTGCGCAGGGCTCCACGATGCAAAAAGCAACGATCCGCCAATCACGGCGATCCGCTTTCCTGACTCGAAAATTCTCAATCTCAGGTCGTGTATATTCATCCTATGGTCCCGCTGGTCAATGGGACCAGCTTTTACTCAGATTCGACAAGCGGATATAGGCTACCACGCCGAACCGTCAAATTCCTTAATCGGCGCTTCTCCAAGCACCTCCGAGGTAGAGCATGGTTATAAGGGAATTGACGAACAAGAGCCGCTGCGAAAAATACATGGATGGTTCTATTATCGGTATGAAGGTGGTGAGTTGCCGGCAGATTGCTATGACCGCTGTGCCTCCTTTATCGAAAGCCTGATGCAGCAGGTAAGACGGAAGGAAGCAGGACAGGTTTTCATTTGTACGCACGGGCTGGCCGCTCGCGTACTTGTTATGCGATTTTTGTACCTGTCAGTCGAACAGTTCGAGTCCATTGAAAATCCTCGGAACTGCGACATAATCACTATTGCGCCGCGTGCAAAATTGGTGGAGCCGCAGTTCACAAGTCGCCGCTGGGGCGTGGTCGGTTTGCGATTGTACGAGGACGGTTCGTCAAAGAGTATCGAGCAACACGCAGGTGCAGTGACACCAATAAAATCAAGTGAAGATCTCTAATACGATCCCGTCAATGCATGTTTTGCATCATCTGTTTAATTATAGACTCGGCGTTGGTGTTGACGTGTCTTCCCTTCGATAGTGTTCCGCTCAAAACGAGCTTCGATAGGAGTTCTCCCTTTTCCGAAAAACTCAATGCACAAATTCGCGCGTAGAGATAACCCTTCTCAGGAAGAACTTGAAACCATATGACGTTCTCATCGAACCCCTTCAGCACTTTTCGAGATCCTGCCAACACGTTAGTGTTGGTCAGAAATATTTGTTTCTCGTATGTATTCGGCCCCAATTCTCGGATGCTCTCCTTGAGGATTGCTTGCGCAATTTGATTTCCGCCTACCCCTGTTTCGGAGCCACTCGTTTTTGCGGTATCGAAATAAATGGTTAAAGGAATTGTCGACTTTTGCGCCATTGCTTGAAGTTCGGGGCTCATTCTGTCCTTAGCTGTGCTGGCGTGATCGTAAGAGAGAGTGCTCGCCATCGGAACAAAGATAACTCCCTTAACTGGATCGAGGCGAACTTGTTCGGACGAGCCTACTTTTTGAAAATTGAAATTGGTCGCACAACTCCGTCCCGGCTGAAGGTGAAGGGCTGTTTTACCGGCAGTGGTGCGATCGCTCGCTTGATAAAGCCCACTTTGTTTATAGGAAAATATCTGCAGCTTGCCGCCCCAATTTCCGACCAGTGACGGCGGAAAGCTATCAATACTGCGACCTGAATATTTCTTGGTGTCGGATTTTAATCCTGAAGAGGGCGAAGGCGTCGCTCCAATCTCATCGATTCGTCCGAATGACTTTTTAATTTTGGTTGAATCTGGAGCGGTAACGTTCTTTTTGTCGGCTCCAGTAGCATCCTTTGTGGATGCAGAAGGATTCTTCGACTCGGTCTCTTTTGACGGCGTGGCTTGCTCAGTGGGTTTTTCAATGGTAGTAGCAGAATCTGATGATGGTTTGGCGGTTGCAGCACCTTCAGTCGACGTAGAGGATTCTTGTACTGTCGAAGGCTCGGTCGGTCTGTCGGTTTGTTCTGCCGCTGATGCGCCGACAACTGTAAATGTCGCAAGCGATACACCAATCGTCAACAGACTATAAACCGATTTTGAGATCGTCATGAGACATTCCTCTAAATTGCAAAAGTGGTGCTACCAACGGTGATTCTTGAAGATGGACGCGCCGATGAAACGAAGAAACAATTGTATCATCTGGTGAAACCTTGTCCTTCGCTATCTTGATCATGGTTTTGCGCGAGCCTTATTCAAATACAAAGGCGCGATTAGTGGACTTTCTCCAGCTGGGCCAGTAGGCGCTTGGCCAATCTGACATAATGGCTTCTCCGGAAGTTGACAAATTATCGATAATGAGGTGTTTATGGCTAAATTTATCCATGTTCAAAAGGCGATGCTCGATCAGAATCGCGCTATTGTGGATGCCGAGTTCACAACCATCCTCAACACGGATTTCATCGAGCTCGTCGAGCCTCTAGAACTCTCCCGAAACGATCCTGGGAAGTACGTGCGAGTTAAATACAAAGGCGAAGCCATGATCCTAAAAGGTTCAATAACATCCCTTATGGAGAAGGTTCATTAGGACAGGCTGGCTAATTGACGACATTGTCTGCGGTGGCATTGTATGTTCGTTTTCGCCGAAACGGCACCTATCCCGGCTAAATCACTTGCGAAGCCTTTTCGCTAGCCTTTGCCCGGCATCATGTCCATCGCGATGGCTCTTGCTAAGAGCTTTTCGGGCTGAAGGTACAAACAAATAAAACAAAACCGCGATGCCAATTCCGATGGGAATTGCGAAATGTTCAAGGTCCTGCGGAGTATATGCATGGTCAGTCAACTCCAATATCAGGGATGCAAGAGTTTCGTGCTCGATCCCAATCTTTCCACATAGCTGCCGTTGTCAAACTGAATGCAGTCGACTCTATCAGTGGCTGGTTTTTCGTGCCCAATAGGTGAATGCGAAATTGATCAGTGCTCGCAAACATTGGTAGAGGAATCGAGAAAAAAACGTGCACAACAATAGGAAGACCAAAAAAACGATTGACCATCTTGAAGCTCCAAAATGAGACGCAGGGGACGCATTCCGCAAGAATAAAGCGGATATTTTCTGACATTGTTCCTACGTTACACATGCGTAACTCTCGTGACTTAACTTGCAAGAATTGCTGGTTAAGGAGGGCGCAGTATGCTCGAATTCGATTTCTCAAGAGTAACTCCGGATGCCGGTGGCACGTCGGGTGGACTGAACAACTATAGACACGGCACAGAGCCGCACACATTTACTAGCGTTAGAGCTTCTTTTCAGACCGTTTCTGATACCGTGTTACCTCCACTGGAGATCGTCAATACAGTATCAGTTGTAGGGGGGGTAATCGGAAGACTGGGTCACATTTCGGGCCTAATGTCAGTGCCGAGGCACCCGATGCCCATAGACAACGAGACCCTTCCTATAGCGCCACCACCGAGACCGAAAGGCATTGTACAGCCGGGCGCCCAGCCTATGCCGGAGCAGCCGACTTCAATCAACCCGGTTCCGCCGCCCAAAAAGGGACCGCTGGGAGGTAGAGGTACTACTCCG
>CAZISK010000325.1:0-8231 GCA_964541355.1 uncultured Candidatus Obscuribacterales bacterium | reverse complement strand
TGGAGGGCACCAGTTTTCTTGTCGACCCAGCGGTCCCCTTTGGCTTCTACAGCGCCGGATGTTTTGTTCTTCCAGGTGCCGTCGGTCTGTTTCTCCCAATCTCCAGTGGCATCCTTATAGCTCTTGAGCTTGCCGCCTTCACCAGTGACGTAGTCGCTGGTATTGCCCTTGGCGTCGACGGTGCGGGTTACGTCGCCGGCACCGTTGGTGGTGATTGAGGTGCCGTCTGTCTTGGTGTCGATGGTGGTACCAGAGGTTCGATCGTACACCGTTTGCGAGCCGTCTAGGCGCCGCACTAACTCGCGATTGCCGCCTGTAATCGAGAAAGTTCCGTCGTTGGAAATGTTGAGCTTGCCATCGAATTTCTCACCGGTAAATTTATTGACCCAGCTCTTGCCGCCATCCGGGCTGTCGAGCTGATAGCCGTGACTGTCTTTGACCGATTGAGGCTTGCCGTCCTTGAAGTCGGCCTTAGCCCATCTGCGTCCCGTCCTGTCGCCGTCGTTCTGGTTAACTTCGTAATTCTGACCGTGTTCGTCTTTGAATACTGTGGTAGCTGGAGGGCGATTGGTACCTTCGGAGTTGCCCTGGAATTCGTTCTTGTCGCCGTACCAGTTGTACTTGAATGATCCGTCCGACCGGTCTGTCGTGCGCAGGCGCAGGCTCGATTCGTCCTTTGTCCTGGTAAACTCCATCTTCGTCTCGTCGGCAGTTTTCACGGTGAGACCGTTAGGGTCCTTCGGGTTGGCTTCGAATTTCAGACCGAGATTGCCGTAACGGCTGGTTAGATCGCTGGCGCTTGTATTGCCGCTCAACGAAACCAGAGTCTCGATTGCGACCTCTTTTTGCTCGGTCGTTGTCGGTTTGCCGGATTCCGTTGGCGGTTGCTTGCCGGTTGCGAGAATATCTCTGGCGTTGTTCAAGAAGCCTTCTCTGTGCTTGTTGAGAGTGGCTTCCGGTAAGCCTTTTAGTGCTCGCACCATATCTGGTTGCATGTTCGCTTTGATCAGATCGGTGTCCTGTTTCGTCCAGCTGTCGGCATTGGACATCAGGGCTTTGATTGCCGCGCCACGCTCCATCTTGTTCTGAGATGCCAGGCTGACATTGAGTTGACTGCGCACCGCGTCTTTCAAGTCAGTTGGCAGATCGCCTTTTCCAGAGATGCGACCCAGGCTTTCGATGGCGGACGGAGATCGTTGATTGTCGCTTTGCACGGCGTCGAGGAGCGCTCTGGTGGCGGTTGCACGCCCTTCCGGCGTATCCGCCATTGCTTCCAGCGTCTGACGTGCTTTTGTCGAGGCACCGTTTTCTCCCTGGTGTCCGGCTGCTGATTTCGCGATGATGGCGAGAGCGGCTGGGTTGCCTCCCTTCGCTTGCGCGGCCAGGGTGTCCATGTTCGCCGCTACCTGCTCAGGTGTGTGCGACTTGAGATAGGCATCGGCTAGAGCTTTGGAACCTGGACCGCCGGCTTTAACCGCTTCGTCAATGGCTCTGGTGAGATTTTCCTTGCCCTTACCAGCCAGTCCTGCATCGATTGCGGTTTGCAATTCTTTCGCCGCCTGTGGATTGCCGCCTTTGTCGGAGGCACGGGTGAAGGCGTTGACCAGAGCGAAAGCCTCAGCCTGATTCATTTCCCCGCCGCTGCGTTTGGCATCGTCAGCAACCGCTTTGGCAGCCGAGAGCTCCAGATGCGCCTTCGTATTCGGTCCCATATCTTTCCCGTCAGCGGCTTTGATAGGACGATCGGCGCCATTTACTCCTGTTGCAAGCTCGTTGAATTTGCCGCGCGTCTGATTGTCGCTTCCGGCAAGCAGCATTCCGTAGAGTCCTTCGCGGGCATACTTGTTGCCGTCTTTCGCTTGAGTAGCCAGGGCGTCAACGCTCTGTTCTGCCGCCTGCTTGCCTCCAGGCTGGTCGCCTTTCAGTGCCGGCAGTCCCGCAAGGACGCGGGATGCGCCTGCCCATCTGGCGGCATCGGCAGCCAGCGGATTTCCAGCATTGTGCTCGGCAATGGACAGGGACTGGACTTTGAGATAATCGCGGGCATTGGCGTCTTTTGGGATCTGTCCTGTCAGCCGATCGACTCTGGCTTTGTCGAGATTGTGTTTGACCGCTGGGTCCAGCGTGCTGGTCAAGCGCGTCAGTGCTGCTTGTCGCTTGGAGCTGTCGGCGGAGCCCAGGTCACCAATCAGTCCATCGACAGCTTTCATATTGGCTTCGACGAGCTTGGCACGATCTCCGCCTTCGACGGTTTTGCCGCCGACGGCGATGACCAGATCTTGAGCGGCTGTGTTGGGCGGCGGACCGCTGGCCAGTTTCGTCAGATCGCGAAGTTGCGCGGCTGTTCGATCGGCGATAGTGTCGCGGGCGGTATCGCCTGTCTTTTTGTCACCGGCTGGCGCTCCGTCTTGTCGATAGCCGAAGTCGGTCTTCCGTCCCTCGGCTGCCAGGAAGGCTTTCATCTCATCGGTGCGCTCACCGGGCTGCTGTTTGTACCGACCGTTGCCAGAAAAATTTTCGAAACTGGCGTTTTCGTCAACCTTGTAGTTGGCGTCTCGCTTGACCAACGTGCTGAACGAAGGGTCTTTGGTGGCGGTTTTTTCGGTAAAACCTTCCAACTCGTTGGTCATGTGGTATCTATTGCGATCCCAGCTAACGCCTCCGCCGGAATACTCTTTCTTGATGAACTCGCTGGTCTCCTTGAACTTGGCACGCCACGAGCTGCCATCCTCTCTCGAGACGCTTTCCACACGGGGCATTGGCTTGATGCCGGTGTAAGGATCGACCTGGTCGTAATGGTGAGCGCTGATGGTAGTGCCGGCTTTGTCTTTGATGTGATACATCGTTTTGGGCGGCACCCAATCGCTATTGGGGCTGCCCGAGCTTTCCGAAACCTGAAGTCCCTGCCGCTTGATTGCTTCGATGCCATCCTTACCGCCGATGGTGGCGAGTGCGCCTATCGCGTTTTCTCTCGTGTAGCGATCGTCGCTATTGACTTTGCTTTCCAGCCCCTTAACCAGCTCTTTGCGGTACTCTTCCCGTTTATTTTCGGGTAGGGTTTCCAGCATCCTGAGCGTCTGATGCGTTGTTTCGAAGGAATAGTTGTTGCGAATCGCTTCAAAATCGGATGGTTGAAACTTATCTGCCTTTGCCAGGTGTTTCATACCATCCATGGCGGAGCGCTGAATCAGAGGTGAACGAGAAGCGACGCCATCGTGAAGCGCTTTGCGCGCCGATTCGGGCACATCGCCTTTGGCAGCCAACCGTCCGAGAAGCTCGAGCGATGAGTGTTCGTCCTTGGCTGGGGGATGGGAGGAGGCGAGGGCCTCCATGACGGCCTTGCGATCGGGCTCGGATTTGTCGCCTAACTCACCTAGCTTTTGTCTTGCCGTCTGGGCTTTGCTCGGGTCATCTATGGCGCCGTTGGCCATCGCCGCCAGTCCGTTGATGCCTGCCTGTCTCGTCTCCGGCTTGTCCAGCATGGCGGTCAAGCTCTTCATCGCATCGCCATCAACCATTTCGAGGGCTCTGACGGCGTTGAAGCGCTGATCGTGATTACCTTCAGTCAGGTTCTTGCGTGCCGTATCGCTTATGGCGGGCTTGAGACCTTCGTAGACATCTTTCGGCAGATTGGGAAGCTCTTTCAACACTTCCGGTGATAGATTCTGTGTGATTGCCGCGCGATCGGCTGCATCCCATTTGCCTGCGTAGAGCTTCATCGCATTCATGGCATCCTGGCGGCGTTCTGGACTGTCGCTCTTGAGCCCGTCTCGAACAGCCTCTCTTACCCGATCGGGGGGTGGATTGCCACCATTGGCGGTGATTTTTGTGACCGTTTCCAGTACGTTGGATTGATTGGCTCCGGGCGAGTCTTTTCCGGCCAGCAAGGCATCGACGATCTTGTCTTTGGTCTCGGGCAATTGTTGTGCAACCTGAGTAAGCCTGTCTTGAGCCGCTCTGGTGTCCTGCGCGTTGCCGGTCTTCCCGAGCGCTATATCCGCAAGCCCTTTGATGGCAGTGTCTCTTGTTGCTGGATTGGGGATCTGTTTAGTCAGGTCCTCGATACTGTGGCTGTGAGCAGTGCGAGATATCCCGTCGGCCGTGAGGGTGGCCCGCAATGTATCCACCTGATCTTTGCGGGCTTTGTCCGGTTGACCGTCGGCAAGGCGAGCTGCCAGTTCAATTGCTTCGTCCTTTTTCTTCTGCGTCTCTCCACGGTCCAATATGGTCCGTGTGGCATCCTTCAGGGCCTGCTCTTGCTCAGGCGTCAAAGGTACCTTCTCGGGTTGGTCCGCCTTCGGATCTTTCCCGTCGCCGTCTCCATCCGGGTTGTCATCGCCATCGCCGGGTGCCTCGCCATAGTAGCCATCGCCATCTGGATCGTCGTCATTATTGGCGGCAGGCTCAGGGCGTTGCTCTGCGACGTCTACTTTCTTGACCGCTACGGCTTTGCCGTCGCCGGTGAAGGTGGCGCCGGTGACACCATCTGCTGTAGGGGTTTTGAGCGATGCTTCGAATTTGTTATTCGAGAGCGCTGTTACTGTGCCGTTGCCATCTCGTCCTGTCATGCTCCATTTTCGACTATCGTTGGAGGGGAACTGGGTCATTTGCGACCCGTCCTTCATGGTCATATTTAGTCGTCCATCGGCACGGAGCTGAACTCTGGTGAAGAAGGGATTGTCGCTTACGTTTTTGTCGAATATTGTTTTGGCTGCTTCTTCCCGGTCTACCTGGCGGGGCGCTCCCCCGTCTTTCGGCTTGATGGTCGCCTTGCCGTCTCCCTTTGGCGGATCCGGCGCAAAAGAGATCTGGTCGCCGTTGGGCATATCGGCGCGCACGTGGCCGTTGTCGTAGAACTTGAGCGATGTCCCTGGTTGACCGTTCTCTCCAGGAATTGAGTAGCCTTTGAACTTGGAAGGTTGGCCATCTCCGCCCAGCGCGTAGCCATTGTCCATTCCGGTGACGAATTTTTCTGCATTAATCGCTCGTCGGACCGCTTGTCCGAACGTCTGCCCGTCTGCAGGAACTTTCTGCTGTACGTCCTGCAGCAGGGTGCGGAACGCTTCTGCGGATGCTTCTCCGAGCTTGGGCTGATCACCACTGCCTTCCAGTCCATTGTTACCGCTGCCATTATCAGGCTTGGTTATCGAATCGGATTTCTTTTCGTTGTTTTCTCTGTCGCGAGTTCTGCTGTCGTCAGTGGTAGTTTTGCCAAACGGTCTCTCCGGCTCAATGTAGAGCTGTGCTGGCGTGTCTTTTTCTGGCGGGGGTTTGATTGTCCCGTCGGTACCATCACTCATGTTTTGCTAGACACACAACCAATAAGAACTGCCAATCTCTATATACCCACCGAGGTGAGCCTAGAATACCGATGCGAAACGATGCGAAAAGGGCGGACTAGTAAGAAAACTAGCGGTATTGAACGATGTCAAGCGATGGTAGCAGTATTTCGTGACCAGATTGTTCCTTGATACTATGGATAATTTGTTTCACAGTGAGATTTAGATATGGCGCTTGGACTGTCGAAAACGTCATCGTCGAAGCGAGCTAGTTTTAGGCTACCTCGGGAACGAAAGCCAGAGTGCTTAATGTTCTCCTCAATGGTACGAGTTTGATGAACCCGTTCTGGAAATACTGAACGAGAGATGATTTCGCTTCTCAGGGATTCGCTCCTGTCATTGCGGGAAATTTTGGCGACTCCCAGCTGTAGAGGTTTCCCTGGGTCGAAACGGTGTCGCTGAAAGCATACACCTCAACCCTTCAATGATTTAAATATTATAGTAAATCGTAGTTACTATATAAGGGAATAAACTGGGAAGCATGTGAAAACCTGACGGGTCTCGTCAGGTTTTCGCCAACGGTCAAAGCTTCGTCATCCTATTTGGCGGACCAGATCAGGAAGACGGCGATACCGTTGTTGGCGGCATGGAGAAGCATGGAGCAGTAGAGGCTGCCTGTGCGACGGTAGACCTCTGCGTGCAGGCAACCCAGGAGGAACAGCAGGACCAGTGCCGACGGCTGGAACTGCAGGTGGAGGATGGCGAACATGAAGGAGCTGAACAGCACTGCCGTGAGCTCCATCCGCTTACCACCCAGGATGTTGTGAATAGCCTGGCTGAACCGGTGCGACGTGCGCCGCACCCAGTTGTCTGCTTTTGCCCATGTGCTCCTGAGCTTGAGCCAGCGTCCCTCGACCGGAACGTCGACCAGTTCGACTGGTGGCAGAGTCGCTGACAGTGCGCCGCGAACCACCTGAAAAAGGTAGCCGCGGAAGACGAACTCTTCAAACAGCGGCGCGCCTACAGCTGCCATCAGTACGAACATCAGAAAGTTACCGCCGGATGCCTTCCTGGCCATCTCGACAGTGGCTTGGCTGCTTGGACCGAGCGCCTGGACTACAAGCCACTCCACGCCTTGCCAGAGAATCAGCGCGACGGCGGCAGGCCAGACCACTTTGATGAGGGTGATCCACCACGCTCGTCCACGCCGCTTATCGAGGTTGAGCGCCATGAAGCTGCGCAGGCTCTCGCCGGATTTCTTGAGGCTCTTGTCGATGAAGCGCATCTGCATTCCGAACCCGAGTACGAACGCCACCAGACTCAGTGTCATCACGAAGGTCATGTTGGGCTGATCGTGTTCGTCGCTGAGCATCGCGGCGATGCCCTGCATCAGTTTCGGGTAGTATGGATCGAGCAGCGCAATTGCCAGGACGAAGAGCAAGGTGAAGGCTGCTCCGCCGGCGAGCGAATGTGTGATCAGGCGCAGAGTGTGATGGGCCGAGATGGCCAGGACTCGAAGTCGCCAGCGCTTAAGTGGGGTCACGTCGGCCGGCGGTGGCGGGCTGCCGCTGAACCAGTCGACGATGTTTCGACGCCACAACCACAGGTAAGTGGCGCCGACCGCAAGCGATCCGGTGAGCCAGGCGGTCTTGAGGACGGAGCGGACGCCCTCCGGTTCGAGGAAGAGCATCTTGACGTAGGTGTACTGGCAGAGCGCCAGGACCCCGCCGACGAACGTGAGCGGAATGACGAAAGAGCCGATCGCGAAGTACCAGAGCGATTTCATGTAGTTCTTGGTCGCTTCTCGCCAGGTCCAGGGGAAGCTGCACTCGAGTTTGCTCGGCGGAGCGACAACGGCTCTCAAAAGCTTGGAAGGTGACATCGGGTCTCCCTTTCGTTAGGGTTTAGACGCCCAGCGTGTCTGCGTTGAATCAGCCGCACGCTTTGCAAGGCTGTTCGTGAACAGCCTGGGACGCCCATGTCGATGCGGTGCTTACACGACACCGCTGGAACGGAGAAGAAGAAGCCGGCTCGAACCTCACGGTGTGATCCGAGTTGGACTAGCTACAGGAGTCTTAAGAGCGTTCCTTTCGTGAATAAAAAGCCTGGTCGAGGGTTGTCAGGAGGATATGTTTAAACCTTACGCAGAATCGTTGTTCAATATCAAATTGTGTGGAAACACAGTAACACCTGGTCAGTTCGCGCAGTGGATGCGGATTTGCATAGTTCGATTCAAATGTTTTGAGTTCGGCTTGCGAGAACGCAGAAATCGTAACGATTTGGCGAAGCGATTGTTGTGATATCAGGCGCGGTGCTCGGCATGAAGCAGCATTGATTGCTCCGGGCGTTCCAGAAGTCAGTTCGCCAGGATTGGGGTATACGGGCAGTTTTCGAAATATCATGTCAGGCAATCGCTGCTAAGTTAGTTTTGGTCAAGGACGATTCTTTTGCTATAAGCGGCTTAGATCCTTGTTGTACAAAGATATGACCGTATTCGCTTGCTTGAAGACTTGGACCGATATTGAATCTAGCTGGTTGATTTAACTGACGCTAGGGCTCTTGGATAACGCCAGATGCTCCCGTCACCAACAAACAAATGCCTTCTGCAAGGCGCCGCTTCCGACGCACGCTATTGCGCGTTGCCGTCCAAATCTCCGCTGGTTCATTACCAGTGCAAACGAGCACAGTGCTTGCTTGCTCCCACCTCACGGAATTAGCGATGACCCGGTCAGATTATCTGCCCGCTTCTCTCACCGCCAGAGCCAGTCTCGAACAGAGCTGCGTCAAAAGGATGGCGAAGCTCTCCGGCGACTACCAGACTGATGACGACGAACATATGAACATTCTTGTGCCGCTATTGTCCAGGCGGTACGGTTCCAGACAAAATCTCAATGTGGTTGAGCTTGGCCCCCACGCGACCACGATTGTGGCACACACCATGGCTCCCGTATT
>CAZISK010000324.1:0-8258 GCA_964541355.1 uncultured Candidatus Obscuribacterales bacterium | reverse complement strand
AATGATCGTCTGTTTGCTAGATTGAAGAGGGCGCTCGAGAGATCCAGGACGGCATTGGTTGTTTTGAAGGACCGGCAATTGCGAGCGAATTATTCAACTAAGCAAGTCGATAGTGATATCACCAATAGTGGCTGGGGATGTCACACCAATATGTATTTTAAGTGGTCTTCCCCGATACACTACGAGAGCGGCATGTATGGGGTGGCATTGATTTCGCCTGCTATCCAAGGAGTCGTCACTCGCGATGGAATGACACAAAATATGGAGGCTAAATTGAACATGCATGTCCAGAATCGCTTGTTTACGCATCCCCAAATTCCCGATCGTCGTACACCAAAGGCAAGAGCCTGAGCTGAAGAAAGAGGCTTTTGTTCTTGTCGGAGGGCGCTCTGAGGTATTGCTATGTTCACCTGAAGCCAGTAGTCGATATGTTCGTTCGGGAATGAGACTGTCGGAAGCGAGAGCGGTCTGTTCCGAGCTGAGATGGCGCGACTATGATGACAGTCTGTATATCGCCGCTCAAAAGGAGATAATTGCTCACCTGGTTGAATGCTCTCCTCGAGTTTCTGCTATTCAAGTTGGCATGTTTTTGCTGGATGCCGAGGGACTTTCCCTCCTTGGCGGGGAGAATCTTTTTGCTCGAAGCGTTATCAGATTTGTCAGTCAGAAAGGGTACACCGAGGGGTGCATCGGGATTGCCGACTCGGCCTTTGCCGCTACGGTAGCTGCTCAACAACAACGTCGCTGGCAGATAGTTGCTCCCGGTAAAGATCGTTCTTTCCTATCATCGCTTTCTGTCGATTATTTACCGATCAGCCTGGAATCAAAAGATACGTTATATGGTCTGGGAGTTGAGCGTATGGGTCAACTCACCGCCCTGCCTTATGAGGAGGTGACAAAAAGATTTGAGAAGGAAGGGCTCCTAGCTTATGAATTGGCTTCAGGGATAGATCGCAGACGACCTTCGCTGCCGAAGATCGAGACAAGCTATCAATGTTACGTTGACATGGGCGGTCCGATTGAATCCCTTAACGATACGCTTTTTGTCATCAAATCGATGCTCGAGCGTCTCACCAGTTTGTTAAAACAAGCCGGTCTATGCGCCGAAGAGCTCACCATGTGCTTCTATTCAGATGATGATTTATTTGAGGAGCGACCGGTTCGGCTGATTCGCCCATCTAATCACGGCAAGTTTCTTTTGGAAGTGCTGCGACTCTCCATTGAAAATAAGCAACTGGAAAAAGAATTTACAAGTTTGCGATTGATTATTTCGAAGACGACCCCGGAGCTGTTCAAGCAAGTCTCGATGCTATCCGGCGACGGCAGTAAGCTTGAGAGTCCGGAGACGCGCTTATCATCTGATTCGTTCTTGCTTCTTGTTCAAAAGCTCAATACACGTTATGGAGAAAATGCTTTACTTCGACCTGTCGCAGTCGATCAATATACTCCTGAGCGCGCCGGCGCGTGGCAACCTGCGATCGGTTCACCGAGCGCATCTTTAAGCGTTGCCGTTGACTATGTCAAAGAGGCTGCGGGCAACGATGCTCTGGTATCAGGTCTGGTTCTGAAAAGATATTCTCAACCAAGGAGGATTCTGGTTGAGGTTCATAAAGGACAACCGGAAACATTCACCAGTGAAGGCGCTCTGTACAAGATACACCGTATAACTACCCCGGAATGTCTTTCCGGGCTATGGTGGGAACAACCTGTACGCAAGTCTTACTATACCGCTCTCGTTCAACCAAGCTCCAGCAATGATTATCTGCTGGTCATGCTGGTGTACGACCACGAATGCAAGACCTGGTTCGTTGAAGGTGAATACGATTAATTAGCTCTTAGGGCTTCTTATACTTAAGCAATTCGTCGACGATCAACTTCGTAGTGTCGACTGCCCTGCAGTTTGGAGACACCATACGCTCCAGTCACGTGTGAGGTGAGTTTCGGCATCTTTTTTATAGCCAATCCCCCGATGCCTGCAGCACCGATAGTAGTGGCACCGGCTTTAATAGGGCTATCGGCCCATAACTGCCTGTAGCCGTTCGCCAGTCGACCCGGGATACTGCTGTCGGCAGAAGATAAACCAGTTTTCGCGGCTGTTAACGATTCGGATGGGTTGCTTCCAAATATCTCATCAGCATTAAATACAGGGACAGAGGCGGCCCTACTCTTTGTAGGGAGCTCGGGAACGTCAGGCATTTGTTCTCCCCTAGCCGCAACAGCCCAGCGCTAGCCAGTCAGCACATTCAGTCTGATGCCTCACGATAACAAGACCAACCTTTTGCAGCAATGGGATTGCTCCCATCAACGGAGGAAACTGGCTGTGCTCTTTCACCTTGATCCGAGAAAAATTTTAGTTTGGAATCCGGGTTTGGCTTGTCGGCCAATGTGTTGCGAAGCTTGTTAATCAAATTGGTGTCACATTCTGTTTGAATAAACTCAATAAAAAGGCTGATCAATCGATAATCCAACGCAAAATTGAGGTAACATTAAATATGCGTCCAGGGCGTGATGGCAAGTCGACTGATTAGTTTCCAGGTGCAAAGCAGCGGTGACCACATCAAGTAAAGAAGGGAAAGACATTTCCCCGCTAGTTCCTATTTTGTTAGGGAGCGGGGTGCTGAGCAAGAACGAAGTCGAGGCCGGAACCAAGCTCGCCAAGGAGTTGGATCTTGACCTCGTAGAGGCGCTCGTCGAGGCTGGGATTACGGAAGAAGAGAATCTAGCGGTCCCAATCAAAGCTTTGCAACAGGTAGAAGAGAAGAAAATAACATTAGACCTGGCGATTCGTGCGGTGCGATTGGTTGTGCAGAACAAAGTCACTCTGGAAGAGGCGATCAAATCGATTGAGAAGCTTCACCAGCAAACACACATTGTCGTTTCTGCGACCAATGAGTTGACTCAATTGCTGCTATCAGCGAAAGTGGTTTCCAGAGAAGAGTTGGGCGATGCCATCAAAGCTGCGCAAGAAGCCGGCATGATGGTTGGGCAATGGTTCAGAACAGACGGAAATCTCAGCACGAGGAACCTTTATTCAGCCTTGAGTGCGGTTCTAATGATGCGTGAGGCTGGACTGGACAAGGAAAAGGCAGCGCAAGGCATGAGATATGCGAAGCAGCGAGAAGTCACCTTCGAGCAAGCCTTGTTCGAACTCGGTTTCTTTATCCACCCCGATGCTAAGACGACTCGGATCGGAGAGATGTTTGAAATGGCAGGTCTGATAAGTCTCGAGGATATGACCGAGTGCCTCGAGATAGAACTGTTCAAGAAGAAGCAGTTCGGGCAGGTGCTTGTAGAGCGAGGAATGGTTACTCGCGATCAACTTGAGTCTGCTGAGACGCTGCTGGGAAGTATCAACAAGGGCACTCTACGCCCGTATCAAGCTGCTGAAGCGCTTCGCAAGGTTATCAAGGAAGACAGCGACGTCTATGCCACTATCGTTGAATACCAGCTCTTGCACAAGCCAGACACTAATACACGTGTTGGCGATTTGATTGTCGAGGCTGGAATATGCCAGCGCGAGGAGCTTGAGCAGGCAATGGCCAAGACGGATAGCGCCGTCAAGATTGGAAAGTTGCTTCTTGATTCAAAACTGCTGACTGAAGAGCTTCTGTACATCACACTTCGGATTCAAACGCTTTTGCGCTTCGGCTACATACCGAGGACGATTGCCATAAAACTTCTCGCCCACTGTACTCAAAAGAAAGTCAGTCTGGATCAAGCGCTGGAAGACCTGGAAGTTCGAGTGCCGCCCCGCATGCAATGGAGCTGGGTCTAAGATCTCAGCGCTTCTTCGACTGGTGCCATTGAAGCATGTTGCAGAAAAGCGCTCCCTGCTCGATCGCGTCATCAAGCGCCAGGTGCGTATGGGGAAGATCGTCGAACCACTCTTTCGGCATGTTCTTCTTAACGGATTGCCGGTAGGGAGTGTCAAGAAGAGCCATGGCATACGTTTTCATGTCGAGCGCTGAGTGAGAGAATGGGCTTCGCCCTGCGAACCGAATCAAGTACCAGTATACGAACATGAAGTCGAACGCTACTGGATAGCCTACGAATACAGGAGATCCCGGCAGTGCGTCGAGCCAGTTAAGATAGTCTTGTATCGCGCTTTCTGGAGCAACGAGATTCTCCCGGCATGCGCGCCAGGCTTCAGGTTGTGTCTGCCACCACTCCATGGTCTTCGGGTCAGGCACCGCACCATCAAGCAGCTCCAGATTGGCGCTGAATGTGGAGACGAGCGTTTTATCCTGGAGATAAGCCGCGCTTCCAAAGCTCAACATGGAGTTGATGCCTGGAATCGGACCGTCGGCTTCAACATCGGTGCTTACGTAAATCTCTTGTTTGACTGCCATGCTAATGTACGATCGACTCGGCTCTAACCGGCCTCGGATTGTAGCTCTTGCAGCCCTTTTGCAAGCAGAAGCATTTCTTCGAAATCAGGCATGCCTTGCTTTACGTCTCGAATCAGACCATTCTTGTCTATTAGAAATAGCACGCGGTCCGACATGAATCTATCGCCTTTGACCGCGCCATAAGCTCTTCCCACCTGGCCTGTGGTGTCGGCTAGGAGTGGGTGCTTCAGCCCATACTTGCCTGCAAATTTTCCGTGACTGTCGAGGTCGTCGCAAGAGACGCCGAGAACAACGCAGTTGTATTGTTCGAACTGGTCACGCTGCTCGGAGAATGTGCACATCTCTTTGGTGCAGCCTGGAGTGTCGTCCTTTGGATAGAAGGCCAGAATGACGTTATTCTTGCCGAGGAAGTCCGACAAACTGACGGTCCCTGATGGATAAGCCGGTAAGGAAAACGGAGGCGCCGTATCGCCGGGTGCGAGCTCTATCACTGCTTCGTATGGACTGGTCATTTGCGTTCCTCGTGAGTTTGAACCACCATCATAATAAAGGAAATGATTTGAGGGCTGGTGCTCCATACGTTTGTATGGTACGATGGTCTTGAATAGATCAATACAGGAAGATGGCTGGAGATACCGGTGTAATGCTGGTCTAGACCGGTCTTTATCCTCCTGAGCGTGCGTATTTGCCTTTCCGTCCGTCGTTTCGACAGTCGTTTTTGACTTCTCGCTTCGACTGATGTTTTTGGGCGTGCTGGTTTTCGTTGCCGCTTGATCTGTTTTCGTTGCCGTTTTCGACCTGTTTTCGCTGCCGTTCTCAACTTTTTTGCTACCGTTCTCAACCTGGTGTTTTGATCTGCCATTTTGCGACATAACTACGCCGAGCTGCATTGTCATTCATCGTTCTCGCTTCTTGATGGCGCGAGCAATCCGGAGGAGCTTGTCGCCAGAGCGAAGAGTCTGGAGCTGTCAGCTTTAGCAATTACTGATCACGACGACATGGGAGGGGTCGTTCGCTTCGCTGTTGCTGCCAGAGAGATGGAGGTGGAGGCAATTATAGGTGCTGAGCTCACGCTTGATGATGATTCGCACATTACGCTTCTGGCGATAAATGAGGAGGGATACAAGAATATTTGTCGTCTGATTACGAAGTCTCGATATAGCTGTACTAGAGGTTCTCCGCGGGTTGCTGCGAGCGATTTGTGGCAACACAATAGCGGGCTCATTGCACTTTCCGGCTGTCCTCATGGAAGGGTCCCTTCTTCTATTGCACGCGGCGACATAGAAAGAGCGGCTGATTGTGCGCGACAGTTCAAGGAGGTGTTTGAAGATCGGTTTTACTTTGAATTATGGAATCACTATTTAACTCAAGAGCAAGTTATCGGGAAGCATCTGCTTGCTTTATCGACAAAATATCAAATACCGTGGGTGGTGACTAACAACGTCCATTATTCGGTGCCTGAAAAGAGAATCGTCCATGATGTATTGACCTGTTTGCGGCACGAAGTTACGTTGGCTGAGGCAGGAAGGCGCTTACGACCCAACGGCAGTTGGTATATGAAGTCACCGGATGAGATGGCACATTTGTGGCGTCATAATCTCGAGGGCGTGAAAAATACTCTGGCTGTGGCTGAGCGTTGTGAGTTCAGGCTGGGCTCGTTACGGACACCTTTGCCTAACTTTCAACTGCCGCCGGATGTAGCCAGAGCCAGCGGAATAGCAGAGGATATCAATCACAACGCTCTTTTAGAGCGGCTTGTATGGGAGGGCGCCCAACTGCGTTATCCCAATTTGACTGAGAAGCATGTCAAACAGATCGATCATGAGCTCAATATGATCGTTGGTCTGGATCTGGGACCCTATTTCCTTATCATGTGGGACATTGTTCGGTTCGCCAGATCTAAGGGCATCGCTGTACAGGGGCGAGGATCTGCGGCTAACTCCGCTGTTTGTTATTGCTTGATGATAACTGCTGTAGATCCGATTGGCATGGATCTGTTGTTTGAACGTTTCCTCTCCGAAGGGCGCAATGAGCCACCCGACATAGATCTGGATATAGCCCACCAGGAGAGAGAGACTGTTTTGCAATACGTCTACGAGAAGTATGGCAGAGAGCATGCCGCCATGGTCTGCGAGATTATTACTTATCGCGGCAAATCGGCTGTTCGCGATGCCGCGCGCGTCCTCGGATTCTCTCAGGAGCAAGCGGATCGTCTTGCCGGCGAGTCTGAGCATAGTGAGGCGCGTGGAGCCGTCGAGCGTCTCATTGGAGGTGGGCTGCAACGGATAGGCTTAGACATAAAAGATCGGCGCGTGCAGATGTTATTGAGGGTGGTAGCAGGCTTGCACCAACTGCCCAGGCACCGTTCCATTCACGTTGGTGGCTTTGTTCTTTCCGGCAGGCCTCTGGGTGAGCTTGTTCCGATCGAGCACGCCTCAATGCAGGGCAGGACCGTCATTCAATGGGACAAGGATGATATCGATCTGGTCGGTATGATCAAGATCGATCTTCTTGGTCTCGGCATGCTCATGATGATTCAGGAGGGGCTGAAATTAGTAAAAGAGTTTCGTGATGTTGATATCGACCTTGGCGCTCTGGATATGCATGATCCGGCTATTTATCAAATGCTTCAGGCTGCTGATACCATAGGTTTATTTCAAGTCGAATCGAGAGCGCAGATGAATATTTTGCCGCGTCTGCGTCCGAAATGTTTTTACGACATCATAGTCTCTATAGCGATTGTTAGACCCGGACCGATTCAAGGCAACATCATCCATCCGTATCTTCGCCGCCGTCGGGGTGAGGAGCCGGTCAACTATTTGCATCCGTCTCTTGAGCCGATTCTTCAGCGTACGTTAGGAGTACCATTGTTCCAGGAGCAAGGGATGAAACTAGCTGTGGTGGCAGCCGGTTTTACCCCGTCTCAAGCCGATCAACTGAGACGGGTGATGAGTCATAAGCGCTCGCTCGAGAAAATGGCTCTATTGTGCGATGACCTTGCCGCTGGAATGAAGAAGAACAATTTTTCGGAAGAGGCGATCAAGACAATCATTCATCAATTGAGAGCTTTTGCTAACTACGGTTTTCCAGAAAGTCATGCGGCTTCATTTTCGCTTCTGGTCTATGCTTCTGCGCATCTGAAAAAATATTATGCACCTGAGTTTTATTGCGCGATACTAAATGCGCAACCAATGGGATTTTATAGTCCTGGTACGCTTGTGCGAGATGCTTTGCGGCATGATGTTGTTGTAAGACCGATCGATTTAGCGAAGAGCTCCTGGAATTGCACTCTGGAGCAAGACGAAGGCGCCAGCCAACCGGCTCTTCGAATAGGCTTACGTTTTGTTGATGGTCTTGGTAGAAAAGCAAAAGAGATCTTGGAGAGGGCGTGGCATAAAAGTGGATGCTTTACCTCACTTGAAGATGTTGTTAATCGCAGTGGGCTTGCTCCGGCTGACTTGAAAATATTGGCTCAGGCTGGTGCTTTTGAGACGCTCTATCCAGGACGACGCGAAGCCCTGTGGGAAATTTTAGGACGCTTGCGAAAGAGACGACCGACACCACTACTTGATGCGCTTGCTGAGAATACTCCGAACGGGATCGATCCTCCGAAGATACCGCTTCCAGAATTGAGTGAGATTGAGCGAATTGGTGATGATTACAGAATTACTGGGTTATCGACTTCGCAGCATCCGATGGCGTTCTATCGGAAATGGGCAGAGAAAAACAATATCTATTCGTGTAAGACATTGGGAGCAAATGCGTCAGACGGTGAGCAGGTCAAAGTAGCTGGCGCCGTGATCTGCAGACAGCGTTCGGAGACAGCGAAAGGCTTCGTCTTCCTGACACTGGAAGACGAGACCGGTCTGGTCAATGTGATCATCAGACCACAAGTGTTTGAATCATACC
>CAZISK010000323.1:0-8265 GCA_964541355.1 uncultured Candidatus Obscuribacterales bacterium | reverse complement strand
CTTGTCCGGCGAAGCTACGATGACAGCATCGAGCTCTCCATCGGCGAGGAATCGTTCGATCTTGGTGTGGACAGCCTCAGGCGCTACCGCACCAAGTGTGGTGGCGAACTCATTGGTGCGTCCCTGGTCTCTGCCAAGCACACTCCAGAAGGAGACGCCCTCAATCATGCGCAAAGCCGGAATCAAACGCTCTCTGGCAATTGAACCAGGGCCGATGAGACCGACCTTAAGCTGTTTCTTTGTTGCCTCAGACACGCTTTGTCCTTTCGCTCTCAGGTACCAGATTGAGCGCAGCCAACATCGAGAAGCCGACCGCCTGCTCCTTGCGCCGAACTCGCCTTGAGCAATGTCTCGAAGGACCCCAGCCCTTCCAGAAGCTCCGCAACCGAGTACATTCGGCGCGGATAGTTGGCGTTGTCGCCGGAGAACCAGGTCGGGTGCTGAAAGGACGCTCCATTTACGCCGTGCGTCCTTGGCGTGGTAACGATGATGGTCGCGTTCGGCTGCCTCGGGATGAAGAGCCTGTGTATGAAAGCATTGGGGTGATGGTACAGGTCTCCCGCATTCAAGTTGAGAACGACGGAGGGCTTGAGCGAGACTGATCCAGTCAGCTTGTGGACGTAATTGCCCCCGAAGGTGCTGGCGACCGCGTCGTACTCGTACCGCCCGTTGAGTCTCACGACATGGTCGAGCTCCTCATCGCTCAAACCAAGCAGTTTCAGCAGCTGGTCGCGGTCCACAAAGAGACCTTCCTCCGCTGCCTGCTTAGAGCCCAACCCGGCAAGAGACTTGGTCTCGAGCGCCTGGACGCTCCGGTGCACGAAAGTTCGGTCGGTGTCGGCCATCCCGGCGAGCACCGCTTGCAGCTTATCAGAGAGACGCTGGCCCTCCGCGTCGAGCTGGCGCACAGTGTAACACTGATTCTCCATCTCCCCGACGAGAACGCGGGAGATAAAGTCAAAGCTGTGTTCGTGCTTGGCTTCGACCATGGGGACGGCGTTCTTCTCATTGCCCGTCCAGAGATGCAACCGCACCTGATACCAGCTCTTGCCCCCATCGGCCAGGTTGATCGTAGGCTCCAGAAGCGTGATCTTCTTGAACCCCAGCGAGTGAGTGTACGAACGCGCTGCTATGGTAGCGACCGCCTCTGAGTCTTCTCTTACCTCGCCGATCAACTGGAGGGTAGCCTCCAGACTCAGCAAGGGATCGATCGCCTTCAACTGAGCTCCGCTGATTCGAGGCGGCACTCCGAGAAGGGAATCCAAAGCGTTCTTGAGCCTGTTCAAAGCGCTCACGAGTGAACCTCCTCCGACAAAGTTGAACTAGTGAGAGCGCAACTAAGAAGCGCTCCAAATGTCAAAAGTCCGGGGAAAGCCCCGGACTTCGACATCAACAACTGCCATCCACTCCGCTGTGAGCAGGTATATGGTGCTCTAAATGCCAGAAGTCCGGGACTTTCCCGGACTTCGACACCAAGCAATGGATGTTATCGTCGAACACTGTCCTGATAGAGCAGGTAGATGCCCTTCAAAGTGAGTTCGCCGTCCACCACGTGGATGCGCTTCTTCCGGCGCCCCAGATTGGCCAGCGGCACCACCGTAATGCTGTCACCGCCGGTGGCGATTACCCGAGTGCCTTTGCCCAAGAGAGCGACGGCCTGTTCCGCATACGCGCGAGCCACGCCGACCGTGGCGAGCAAGACGCCATTGTTGACGCAGCTCGGAGTGTCGGTGCCTATCGCTATACTCGTCGGCAGGATATCACCCACGACATGAAGAAGAGCGCAGCGTTCGGCCAGGGTGTCACGAGACTGCTTGAGTCCGAGCGTGAACCAGGCGCCTTCGAACTTGCCATCACCGGCGATGGCAGTCAGCGTTACCGCAGTGCCCAGACCGAGAATTGCAACAGGCTTGCCTTGTCCGTAGAGGCTCAGCGCCGCTGCGGACTGAGCGACCAGGTCGGCGCCTAGATCATCCGGACCACGAACGAGCGACTGCTCGCGACTTTTGATCACAAACAGACTGCGACCGTGTTCTCGGCACCATGCAGTCACAGCATCCGTGACAGCGGGAACGACTGAGGCGAGGGCAATCGGCAGGTTGACGCGCTTGAGGGCGCCATTGACCTTGCGCTTGACCTCTTTTGTCAGAAAGCCCCACTGCTCAAGAATAATGCCCTCGTCGACGAGGGCGCATTTGACGCGCGTATTGCCCGCGTCGACGACCAAGATCTTGCTCATCTGTTGCTCCCTGAGAGTGTGCTCCGTCCGGCTACGTAATCGCCCGGGCGCGCACTGCGCCCAAGTGATTACGTAGCCGGCGTGAGCGCCCGGTCATAGACAGACCGGGCGCTGAGCTGGTTGGTGTTACTTCTTGTCACCGTCCTTGAGGCGACGCTCGATCTCGGCGCGCGCCTCGGAGGGTGTCCGACGATGGGGCTTCTGATTATCGGGCTCCGTGCCCTCGTCAGACGCCTTGCCGTCCTTGTCGTCGTGCTCGTGCTCGTGCTCGTGGTCGTGGTCGCAGCCGCAGTCTTCGTCACCATCCTTGGTGGCGTCCTCATCCTTCTTCCCCTTGCGATCTCCGCCGGTGAAGAAGTTGACAATTTCACGCCCGCCGAGGTAGATGAACGTCAGGTATGCGACGCCCACCACGAAGCGGACCGGCGCAACGCCCAGGAAGAGCGGCGAAGACATCACGCCGAGAATGAGGAGCGTCCCGACCACAGCTGCGGTCAGAGCGTTGTTGCGGCTGGCGCCGCGCGCGACGAGAAATCGGTAGATGCCTCGACTGGTCGTGGCGACGCCGATCAGAATCGGGACGACCAGAACCAAGCCAAAGAGCCACATTCCGCCTAAACCGTACATGATTTGTCCTTTCTGCACCAGAGGTTCCGAGCGATTCGACCCACCCTGGGTCAAGACTCACAGCGGAAACAAGAGAGGTCTCGAACTCGAGACCAGAAACTGAGCACTAACTCGACCGCGGTCGACCGACCCCTGTCGGTCGACCTACTGCCTGATTAGAGACCCAGCGACACAAGCAGCGAAATGAATCCGTGCGGCATGAACGCCACCCAGCCAAGCAGTGCTGCCACTGCGACGTACGAGAAGCCGTAGATCAACTTCTCGCCGATCGTGGCGCGGAAGAACTCGGGGTACGAGTTGTACTGGTGACTGCGCATCTGGAGGAACTGCCATGCCTGCTGAAGAATCAAGAACGCCATGATGAGATTGAAGGTGCTCAGGCCAATCTTCATCATGAAGTAGATGAATACCGGCACGCCGACGTAGTTCAGTCGACGATCGAGCACATTGGCGATCCTGCCGCCGTCCATCGGTTCCAGCGGAATCAGGTTCATCAGGTTGATGAGCACGCCCCAGCTGCCCAGCGCGAACAGCATGTTGCTGCCGACGATCGGTCCTAGTGCCATGACAATGAGGCTGGCGATACCCCCGACCAGAGGTCCGGCGAGGGCGACAAAAGCTTCCTCCTTGGCGTTGGCGACGGAACCAAGGCGCACCATAGCGCCCAGCGGCGTGAAGATGGGCAGCTCAACCGAGAGGCCCTTCATGCGAGCAGCAAAGAAGTGACCCATCTCGTGGATGAACACGAGGAGGATGATCCCTACCGCCATGGCCAGCGACTGGGTAAGCATGTACCAGAACGCGACCGAGATGGCGAAGGTGACAAGCGAATTGATCCGTTGATTGTTCATTGTTACCGTTCTTTCGTGCAGTATTGAGATCAGCGCTTGCACGATTACGCTGGAGCGAGCCCACCAAAGCACTCGCCTTGGTCGCGGATCGCTCAAGGGACGATCTGTAAGAAGGCGTAACCAATTCCGCCGTTGGAAGGCCTGTCGGTGGTACGATCTTGTGATTCAACACAGACCCTGGATGAGTCAATGTCGAACAACAACTACCGAGAAGACAGGCCTTGGGGAACTTTCATTGTTCTTGACGATCTGCCTCACACGAAGGTGAAGCGCCTTATCGTCAATCCCGGTCAGAGACTGAGCTACCAGAGTCACCGACAGCGCGATGAACACTGGGTTGTTGTACGCGGCGTCGCCACAGTCACCCTGGACGATCAGACCAGGGACTACCGGTACGGCGACCACGTCTACGTCAAACGCGGTGTCAAGCACCGCATCGCCTGCCAGGGTGAAGAGCCGGTCGAGATTATCGAAGTGCAAGTGGGCGAAGCCTTCCCTGAGGAAGATATCGTCCGCTATTCCGACGACTATCACCGCACCTGAACTAGGCAAGCGAAAGCAAGAGCAAGACAACCGCAGTGGCGTTGTTCAGGACGTGCGCAATGATCGGCACCCAAAGACTACCTGAGCGGCGATAGGACTCAGCCAGTATCGCACCGGCCACAAAGTAGGCGATGAACCCACTCAGGTTCATGTGCATCAGCGCGAACGCAGCCGAACTCACGACCAGCGCGACGATGTCGGCCATGACCCTACGCCTGGTACCATTACTGGACAGCGCACTGCGCGTCATGTTATACAAGAACCCTCGGAAAATCAGCTCTTCGAAGACCGGTCCAATTACAACCAGAAGAGCCATAGCGTACAGCTGCCAGCCGCTAAGCGTCCTGAGGAAGTCGGCCGCCGGGTCATACACGTTGGGCATAGGAATGAGACTGACGACTCGATCCAGCCCGATGATGACCAGCCATGCCACCACTCCTCTCCAGACCACAGACCAAATGTTCCCGTTCACAGAGTCGAGGTTCCACCCAACAATTTTTCTCAGGCTGAGCTTGTCCTTGCCGAGCTGTCGTTTCAGATACCAGACCTCCGCGCCAAACCCGCACAGGAAGCTCACGATCGATGCCGCAACCAGGAAGCTCGCTTTATGTCCTTCCATGATTCGCAGCGGCATGTCCGGTTCGTAGAACGCGGTCAGTGCAACCAGAGCCACGATCGCCACCGACGAGAGAATCGTCGCGACGATATAGACCAGAAGCGCCATTCCGTATGCTTTGGCAGACTTGGCCAGGTCCCATGGAAAGTTCGGTTTCAGACGTGCGACAGGGTGAAAAACGGCGTCCCAGGAACGCCTGAAGACTGTGTTGTTCATATTCATCGTTTCCGACCCCGCACGCAGTGGGGGTCTTGGCTCACAATTACGCTGGACGACAGACTCAGACATCACGCAACGGCGTGAACAAATTCTGGCTGTCTAAAAGAATTTTTGTAGTTCTTCTATTCGATTACTGAAATAAACGATGAGCGTGTTCATGGAGAATAACGAAAACTGATTCTTCCTGACAATTGATCTAGACCACGGATCAGTATTCATAAGCTAATTCCTGCTTCATGGAGTCTGGTTTTTGAGCATCACGTCAGCCTGAGATCTAAGAGCCATTCACCGATCCTGGCCCAAGCAAATATTGCCAAGAGGCAGCATGCAACATGTTTAGCGTTGCCGCGCTACAACTTGACGACCAACTAATAATCCCAAAAGTCTTGTGTCAACTGCGCTTGCGCCACCAATTGTCATATTAGCGCAGCCAGGCTATCTTTCGATCCGTTGTCAACAGCCACTTTTCCCCACTAATGACATAAATGCTTGCACATAAAGACTGGAGGCTGTTGAGTTCAGGCCAAGAGATCTGATTGGTTATTGCCAATGCTCTTATCTTCAGCTCACCTTCTTTAACCCGGCTATACCAACTGTTCATCAAAATCATTCAATCGCAATAGCACCACCAGTAGTGGTGTCCATTGTGAGGGGACCGATTCTGATGGAACCCCTATTGGCAGGCCATTGGGCTGCAAGAGTAACCGTCATATACCCGGCTCCGCATCGCATGGAATCGGGACTTTTCCCAGCGTTCGATAGTCCGACCGCTGTCTTCACTGTGGTACCACATGCGGCACCACCCCGCAAGGAGTTTCTTGTGAAAGAGAAAACGACTGGTAAATCTAACGGAACGCCTCGTCGCGCCCGGCGAAAAGCCGGCAGCAGCGGCGGTCTCGACTATACGGTGACCATCCGGGTGCGAGTTCAGAAGTCCACCGGGAAGATCAACAACGTTCTGTCCGCGATTCGGAAAGCCCGTGCCACTACCCACGCCATCGATGTCGGACGCACCTCTGCTCAGTTCACCGAGCAGGACATCACACTCCATGTGCGCGACGACGCACACGGCAGAGAGATCGCCGACGCGCTTAAGAAGCTGCCCGGCGTCGAAGTTAGGAGCTACTCCACCCCGGTGTTCCTCGCACACCTCGGCGGCAAGCTCATCATCAAGGCCAAGGCCAAGGTCGAAACGCGAGAACAGCTCGGGCAGATCTACACGCCAGGGGCAGCGGACGTCTGCCAGGCGATCGTGGCCAACCCTGAAGCTGCCTGGTCTTTGACCATGAAGGGCAAAATGGTCGCCATCATCAGCAACGGCACGCGCACCCTTGGTCTCGGCAACACCGGGCCGCTAGGTTTCATCCCGGTCGGCGAAGGCAAAGCGGTGCTCATGTGCGAGCTGGGAGAATTCTACGCCATGACGATCCCGCTCGATACGGAAAACGTGGACGAACTGGTTCGGACCATCGAGATCATCTCGCCGATGTTCGGCGCTATCAATCTCGAGGACATCCGGTCCCCCGACTGCTACGAAGTCGAAGACCGCCTCCGGAAGTCGCTCAACATTCCCGTTTTCCACGATGACCAACATGCGACGGCGATAGCCGTGCTCGCCGGCGCCATCAACGCCGCCAAGGTCGTCGGCAAGCCGCTCGAAAGTCTGAAGCTCGTCGCGGCAGGTACCGGTGCGGCCGGATTCGCCTGCATCAAGCTTCTTATGGATGCCGGCGTCAAAGACGTGATCGCCTTCAACGTGGACGGACCGGTATACCGCGGGCGGACCGGACTCGGCAAACAGGAGCAATGGCTGGCGGAAAACTCCAACCAGGGCATGTTCAAAGGCACGCTGAAAGAGGCGCTCGCCGGTCGCGACATGTTCCTCGGTCTAGCCGCGTCCAATCTGCTCAAGGGCCGCGACCTCAAGGTCATGAACAAGAACGCCATCGTCTTTGCTCTCGCCAACCCGATTCCCGAAGTCAACCCCGATGACGCCAGGCGGTACGTGCGCGTTATGGCAACGGGCAGCTCCAAGTGGCCCAACCAGGTCAACAACGCCGTCGTCTTCCCCGGCATCTTCCGTGGTGCTCTGGCCGCGCGCGTCCGGCAGATCACGGAAGAGATGAAAATGGCAGCGGCGTTCGCGCTGGCAAGCGTGATCCCCGATGATGACCTTCACGAAGACCTCATCATTCCAAGCGTCTTGCAGAAGAGCGTCGCGAAAGCGATCTCTCGAGCCGTAGTCAAAGTGGCAGTCGATCGGGGTCTGGCGCGCCGAATTCCCCAGCCCGACGAGCTCTGACCACTCAGCGCAGCTTCCGAAACGAGTCCGGCTCACAGTCGAGCGGACTCGTTCGGAGGTCGCACAAGCAAATGCCCGCAGCGCGGCGGGCATTTTGCCAACACACCTATTCTATTACCCCTTGTAGTATGGCTTGATTCAGCATTACGCGTTCATCCAAGGCCTAGACGATACCGTTGAATGTAACGTTCACTGCGAGGGTACGCGTTCAGCGACGACGTTTCAATCCCGGGAAACCTCTCCAGATGGAACTCGCCGAAGTTCCGGCTTTGACGGGCTTGCGTATCTAAGAGACTCGAGCAGCTCACGTTCAGTGTTTCCAGAACGTGTTCATCATGCGAGGTCTCCGCCTTCATTTTCGAGAGACCGGTCGAGATGGGAAACTTAGCAGCGTTACGCTAGTCGAGAAGCCTCAGACTGTGGCTGCGCTACTACGGGCTGCGAAGAAAGAATGGGGTTGTCTCTTCCATAGAGCGTGGTGACATCCTTGAGCTTTTTACCAACCTCCGAAGTAAGCGCATCGGAACGCATTCTCCACGCCCAGTTGCCCTCTTGCGAGGCTGGCAAATTCATGCGCGAGCTCGAACCAAGGCCAAGCACGTCCTGCATTGGAATGATTGCAATACAAGCAACCGATGAGAATGCACTGTTGATAAAGTCCCAGTTTATGTTCTTGCCGTCGGAACGCAAATACTTCAAACAACGCTCACGTTCATACTCGATCTGCTCGGCGTCTCGCGAAGATCCAGTGCCAGCCTTGCTTTTGAACCAGCCAATCGTGGTGTCGTTGTCGTGCGTTCCTGTATAAACGACAGAGTGCTGAATGTAGTTATGCGGCAGATCGATATTGCAGGAATCGCTTCCAAAC
>CAZISK010000322.1:0-8316 GCA_964541355.1 uncultured Candidatus Obscuribacterales bacterium | reverse complement strand
GCGGCGGGTCCGGATATGTCAGCCTACCCGGCGGCGGATTCGTCAGCTACTGATTAGCACTTGATGTGGCTAACCATTCTGTTGGGTTTGCGCTGTCGAATTGAAGCCGCGTGTGGATATAGGCAAGGGTCCGCTATCTGTAGAGTTTCAGGCTTGATCAAGGAGATGCGAACGACCGTTCCGCCGTTTAGGTGCAAGGAAAGACAGAGGGAGGCAGAATTCAGTTCTTCAGGGGCCCAATTCTGGACACAGCTGGAGGGCGCTCGTGTTTTCTCCGTGAATTTTTGGGAAAGGGTGGTTGGCGCTACCCGAGGTGGTATCAAACTGCTGAAGATGAGGGAATCTGAATATCAACAGCCGGGTCCCATGGGGTCTTTACCCACATACCTAGATTCTTGCCAATGAACTTAACTCCCCCAATTTCCAATTCCGTATCACACTCCTCAAAGTGCTGACCAACTCTAGGAAGGTAACTCTTGTTTTGGGCGATCTCAAACAGTTGAGACAATGAAAGTTGATGTGGGCTCACAAGCATCGCCAAAGCAAGACGCTCATTTAGAATTGGTATTTCAGGGTTACCAACATGCCCGCCGCCCATATAGTTGTTACTCATCACTATCGCATCAATCTGGGTTGCGTCCAGCGCTTCAGCGGACAAGCCGATTTTTGACGCAAGCTCTTGCCGTTTTTCTCTGGCCCATGTTCTCGCGGCAATTGCTTGTTCCAATCCACGCTGCAATTCACTGCAGGCATACGCACATTCCTTAATGCGATCTGGTGGCACTGGGTACTTGTGTTGCACGATTAAGCAACGATCCTCAGCCGGGTCGTAAATACAGAGGTCGACGTCACCGTTTTCTTTACCGTGTTTGTATTTGATTCGCTGTTTCAACAATAAACCCGTGGGAGTCAGTTTATCGATCAGCCGACCGAGAGCTACAGCTTCTTTCGAATTTCGCACGCTCCCATGAACGTCAGGTTCCACAATCGAAAGCAAGCTCCACAGGTTACGCTCAGCGCTCGATAAAAGGACTAGCTCATTGCTCAGAGCTAGCCGCCCGCCTCCCACCGGAAGAAACGGTTGATATGTAACATCCGGCTCGCGCTTGCCCGCACCATACAAATTGGGATCGAAGGTGAGCAAATCAATCAAGACTTTTGCCTGTTTGGGGCTGACATTTCCTAAACGAGATAATTCGTCAGCCCACACACTCCGAGATTTCACCATCACTACGGAATCTCTGGCGACTCCGTTGACCCCTGACAAAAGGCAAAGTTCGCTATGGATGGCTACCCTGCTTACAAGCCCAAGCCAGAAAGTCCGAAATTCGCCAAGCGTGAAGTGTTCGAACTTCATCGCTGGATCAAGCTGAAATAGTGACTCTAGCTGAATCTCATTCCGAGCGTAAACCTGCTCAAACGATCGTTTCGGGAATGTGTATTGGATAGAGTCATTCGTATTTCCTGGCATCAAAGCGGCTTCTCGCAACAATAGTTCAGTATCGAGAAGTGGAAGTTCTGTTGATACAGGATCACCGATTAGCTGATCTGCTACCTCACCTAGATCTACCGCTTGGTCCAGTGTTATCTCAATGGTGAGCGGATCACTTCCAACTATTACTCCCGTCGCCCTTTTGCGATAGAGCATCGCCAACAGATCAAAGGCTTGAGAATACTTCGTGGCCTGTATCAACAGCTTGCCGCACTCAACATACAGCTCGTCATCCGTTGCCGCCAGCTTCTTAAGCGGCACTTCAACATTTTTCCCGTACTGATAAGCCCACAAGATCGCGAAATGCAAGGCGTCCTGATTGAGTTTTCGCCCTTCCCTCGAATCCGTGCCCCAACCAAAGCGATTCATGTCCTCGTACGCTCGCAAGATATGAATCACTAGGAGGGCACGGGGCACACTAGCCAGAAAGGCACCTGGAATTGTTTCATCCACGCGCTTATCTATGTCTTTCAAAGTCTCTGTACTGATCATTTCTATGGCCCATTTAAGAGGAACAAGATCCAAATCCGTTCCTAATGCTTGCGCGTCGGGTGGGCGAATCCCGAAAAAACTAGCGGGGGACGAGTCTCGAACTCGCGACCTTCTGCTTGGGAATGTTGCAATTGTGAATATACTGGCGTTCCGGACACTTCCCCTTTGTTCAAACCCATTGCGAAAACTGGCATTCCCAGCTTAAAGTAGAAGCATTCAATCACTTTGGTCTTCCTGATCGTTCTTCTGACTTTCGACGGATTTGATTACATAGTGATTACACAAAACATGGTGGCACCGAGCCACTCGCTTTAAGTTATTTCTCGAATGCCAAATCTGCGTCTCACCAATCAATCGGTGAAGGCTTTGCCTTACCCCGACTCTGGCATCGTGTTCTACTGGGACACGAAGGTAAAAGGCTTCGGGCTTCGCATAACAAAGACTACCAAATCCTTTGTCGTGCAGTCGCGCTGCAAGCACAGATTCGGTCCCAAGATAATTCGAACTACCGTGGGAAGAGCGAATGTCATGCCGGCAGAGCAGGCGGAACTCATTGCCCGGCAAATGCTACTAAAGATGACCCTGGGCGAGCATCCGACCGAGCAAAAAACCGATGACCGCGCCTTCACGATCACGCTGGCGGAACTGTGGGAAGAATACAAAGCCGTCAAACCACTGCGCAAGTCAACAAGAACGGTTTACGAAAGTGCCATCAAGTGCTGCTTCTCAGATTGGCTAAACAAGAGGATTGTAGACATAACCAAAGACATGGTTCTGAAACGCCATATGGAACTGTCGAACAGGAACGGACGTCGCGGCAGAGGCGCGGCGCACGCTAACCAGGCCATGCGCGTGTTCCGCTCGCTATACAACTATGCCCTGATCATCTTTGAGAACGACAATGGAGACCGCGTGATTCCGGACAATCCTGTCCGGCGCCTCTCTCAACTGCGGCTCTGGAACAAGGACCATCGGCGCCAGGACGTCATTCCATTGGAAAGCATGGCGTCTTGGTATCAAGCTGTATCGCGAATTCCGAACGAAACGATGCGCGACTATATTTTGCTTTGCCTCTTCAGCGGGCTTCGCCGCACTGAGGCAGCCAATCTCAGATGGAAACACGTAAACTTCGTGGCGAAGACGATGACCATCCCCTCGGAAAATACCAAACCGGGTCGAGAACATCGCCTGCCTCTGTCGACCTTCCTCTACCAGTTGCTGGAACGCCGCTCGAAACTGCGCCATCTGCACAACGATTTCGTATTTCCTTCGAACGCCACTGACAGCTGCATCACCGAACCACGCAAGGCTATAAACTTTGTGATTGAGCTAACCGGCGTACCGTTCTCGATGCATACGCTGCGCAGAACATTCGAGACCACCGCGGAACGCCTGGACGTGTCCCAGTACGCGCTCAAACGCTTGATCAACCACTCAACGGCGAAAGATGTGACTTCCGGCTACATCATAATCGACGTCGAGCGGCTCCGTGAACCAATGCAGCGCGTTGCCGACTATCTGGTGACTCAATTGGGCGCTGACGCAGAGGAATCGATAAGTTCAATGCGTTAGCTCCAGATTGCTTATTTAGTGCCAGCCTTGACGGGTATAGGCTTGTTCTCAGCCTTCCAGTCTTCAATGAAAATGTTGGTTGCTTCTCTCATCACGTCTGGCAATTCCGCGTCGCTCGAGACTGGATGAGTCCTGGTGCCGCGCCCTGTCCTCCAGCGCCAGAGCACAACCTCATAAGTATCGGCCGGATTTCTTGGTGATTTCAATTTGTCCGTAAGAGATATCTGACAGCTGCACCGTTTCCCACCGCGTACGGCGCTGTAGTCCCCACTAATCCGCAAGCCCGGCGCGGTTGACCTGAAGTCGGTTTCCACCTTCAACCCGCTTGCCATTAATTGTTGTTTTATCTGGCTCTCAACCGTTTCCCGCATCTCATCTTGATGCTTGCCTGGCGGCAGCGGAAAGAAGAAATCTCCCATATAGCCGACAGATACCATGAGCCTTACGACCGAGATCCGCCGCAGCGTTTTACGCCCATTCGCTCTCTCGTTAATCCTGTTGTCTGTGATAGCCCGACTAACATCTATATCCTCCGCACCCACGCCCAGCACGGGCGCCAGCGTTGTAAGGAAGAGAATGATGGTGCGAGTACCGTGCTTAATCATGTCGGCCATTCTACTGCGCCCGGGCATTATTCGCCGAGCTGTAGTCTGCGCAGCATTTCCACCGGGCGCGAATTTGACGAAGCGGTCCACGTTATGTCCAAGGTCCACCGGGTGACCAGGTTTGGCCAAAAATCTGATTACTAGCTCCAGCGAGTACTGGAGGCATTATTAAGGCAGCGATCGTGATGCCACATTTCTGCAGCGTGATACCCTGGTCTAGTTTGTTCTTGCTTACAAAGCCCTGCCACATCTTGATCTTCTCAGCGTTCAAAAGAAATTGATCTGTTAATGCGAGCGGGGGCACCATGGGTAGTTGTGTTTGTCTCCGTTCGAATGTTGCCGCTATTTGCTTCATCAGTTCCGGACCGTTGAATTGGAAATTTGCAGCGGCCTCGTTGATGTCATAGAAGTCCTTCATCCGGCTGTTTCGCATTTCGAGAGCGACCATTGCTTGGAATTTCTCAGCAATTGATGCTTCTTGCGTATAGCAAAGGAGTTGTGGTGCTGGCATGTCTAGGAGGGTGGGCAAAGTAATCAGATCGGCTTCCGTTGTCAGCGCATCGCCGAAGCCAATGTCGACTTGAATCTTTGTTCTAGATTTGATCAGACTGCAATGAACCGTCACCCTCACGCCCGAGTACAATCCGTCCTCGTTGATCGCCTCGACTTTGAGTGTCGAGAGATCAAACACTAGCCCATCTTCGCCGGCCAGGCTGATGACGTCCGAGAACACGGCTTTGATTGAATCCACGTCATTAGGTCCAGTGCCCAGAAAATCAATGTCCTTTGTGGGCCGGTAGGGGTTGGACATCCATGTCGCGAATAACGTCCCGCCCTTTAGGATGTAAGACTTAGCATAGTTCGAAATCGAGAGCCGATAGAGCAACCGCTCGTTGGCGTACTTCTGCAGAACGAAGTCAAATGCCTCGCGCCGTTGTCTCCCTCCCTTGACCAATTGGTCCGCAATGGTTTTCGCCGGATCCTGCGAACTCATTAGATCGCCTCGAGATATGGGCGGATCGTTTTTGAGACGCCACGGAGTTTTGCATACGTCCACAAGTCATCCATTGACGATTCCTTCGCACTGACATACGCGCGTAATGCTTCAAGAAAGACATCCAACCCCACCTTGTTTCGATGCTTGAAGCAATCGACTATGGTCTTGGCTGGATTGTATATTTGGACATTGACGTTCTCCAATGAATACCGTTCAATCCCTGCCGTGTAGGCTGCGCCGGAGAAACGCATAATTCTAAGCGGCGGATACTCAACGTCTGGCGTGTGCGCTGCTTGAGGAATTGCGAGCCAGACCTCGTGAGGCATTTGTGTTGTGATTCCGTGAAATTGAAGGGCACTCAACAGGCAGACGATTCCGTCTGGGACACGTTTGCAAGCCTCGGCCAATGAACGATTCTCTGTGAGGGAATTGTCGTCTGCAAGAGCGTAGGTGCCTCTACTGATTCGAGTTATTAGTCCTTGGTTCTCCAGGCGTTGGAGCGCTTTGCGTGCCCAGCCACGCTCAGTAATCTCCCGCGAGCGGACGATCCTATGTTGGCGTATGTACTTAAGAAGGTCAGCCATAGAGTGCTCACGAGATTGCATGTCACATTTCCTTTATACATTAGCCTATTATATAGAGAAAACGTAGCATAGTAAACCCTAGACATTAACCCTAGTCCTATTTTTGAACGCTCTCCGAGTGGCTATAGTATGTCCGCTATTTGCGGAAGATGCGTTCCACGGTTTAGGTGATTTCCTTTGGCTCTACAGGGGTGCCAGAACCTCCGACGATCTTGGACATACCATCCAGCACAGCCTTTTCGCCTGGCGTCAGCCTCCGCGAAATCTCATGGATAGCCATCGCGCGACAATGTTCGATTTGCACCTGCATGTCTTCCAACTCGCCCAGGAATCGATACATAGCGCGAACATCAATCGCTACCTTCGCAGGTAACGAGCAAATTCGATTTGTTGAAGCTTGAACCTGCACAGCATACTTACTCTCGCGATCTGATTCCTGTCGATCCTCATACCGCTGAAGATATTCACGAATGGCAGTGCGCGCAATCGCGGTTATTGTAAGGCCCTTCGCACGCGCACAGTCAGTCAGGCGAACGTAATCGTCAGCCACAAGCCTGGTATAAATAGTTGGTCTTCGTACTCTCCTGTCTCCGGTCATGTCTACCTCGATGGACCGCACCATACACGGTGCGTGCAGTTCTGCACTTGATTGTTTCACCCTTTACCGATTTCAGCAATGGCGCAATACGCAACCACCGTAAGCTAGAGATGGCACCGGGAATGGTGCTATCAACCTATGAAGGGATAGGAATGCCAGATTTAATCGAGGACGGCAGCAACTGTTGAGCTGTTGCCGGTGCTTGTGCAATATCTGTCATAATCGCTGGAGGTGCGACCCCGTTCGGCGAATCCTAGGCTAACTACGTTTACTGAGGTAGAAATTGAAAGATCGGCATCAACCCCCGAATCGACGAAAGACTCTCGTTAGCCTGCTGCTTGCGTTCGATGCATGCATCACCCTACAGCCTTACACAGCTGCTTCCAATGAGCCAGCAAGTGTGTCTGGGACTGATGCTGGTGCGATTGTGCAGGACAAGGGCCAAGAACAAAAGCTTCTGGCGCAGCTCGCAGCAGCACGCAAGGCAAACAACAAAAGGCTAGAGGTCGGCGTGCTTGGAGAGCTTGGACTGCTCTATTTTCAGAGTGGGAACTTTCAACAAGCGGAGTCACAATACTTGCAGACAATCGAATTGGGTGCAAAAGTGTTGGGACCAAACCATCCAGACGTCGCTCGCGCATACGCGAATTTGGGTTTTGTTTACGAACAAACAAACAGCTTCAAAAAGGCCGAGCCAGTCCTGCTGAAAGCACTCGGAATTTTGAGTAAAACCAAACAGGATGATGGTTGCTTAGCTAAAGTACTGGGAGCCTTGGGAGACCTTTACTATGCCAAAGGTGACTTTGCGAAGGCCGATGAGTATTACGAACGCTGTCTGTCGATGTTCAAAAGACTCGGAATGAACGGTGGTGATAGTATCCGCATTGAGGAGAACCGTCGAAAACTTCGAATGGACAAGCAGAATCGTGCGGGAGGCACTAAGTGAGCGATTCCGACTCTTCTACTCCGAAACAACCAAAACCAGAAACCGCGTTAGAGGTGGGTAGGGGAGGTTCCGGCGGCAATAGAAAGACCCGCGCCGGAACCCAAGGCAGAGGAGATGATGACATGTCAGGTCCCATCGTGAAACGGCGCTCCCCATGGGAAACCTACTTCGCAATTCTGTCCGACAGTTACCGCAGAATGAGTGTTGAAGACCAAGCAGCTCTGAACAAACGCCTGTTTCAAATCGTCCTACTGTTGTCGACCAGCGCGGCCCTTGCTGCGTACTTCTTGATTCGACACTAATTTATGTCTCCGCCGCTGCGCGCCGACGGCAGGATAAAGTGAAAATAGCCCAGTTCCCAGGCTTGCCGCTGGTGGCAGATCGTCAGAAAGACCAAATTCGAAAAGTGCCACCACTTTTGAAGATCATTGCTTGAAACGCGCACCTGTCCGAGAAGAAGTTCAAGCCCCAAAATGCCTGAAATTGAGCGCTGAGTCGCTGCTATGATCGACCTAGACGCACTTTAGGGGATCGATGCTTTCAAATGACGGAGCGCTATTGGTCGTGGGGTCTGTATGCGTAGCAGCAGTCTTCGGCACACTCGGATGGATGCATCTTCGTTGGATTCTGAGACTCAAGGCAGAAGGACGACTTTGGACCAGACGATACTTCTTCGTGCCATTTCTCTTTGGCTCCTCGTGCTGATCTTCGCCCTAACGTTTTTGTTCGCAATTTTGCTCACCGGACGATAGACCACAGTTGAAATGTCTCGACTGAGCTTGACGCCGGTTCCCGCGCCGCCTGCCTTTGAGCAGCCGCGGCAGATGTGACTGCCGCCAGACAAGGCTAGCAGACGGCGCCCGGCGTCAAGCTCTGGCCCGCCACGAGACCCGATGGCTGGCAGAGAAATTTAATCTGCATCCGCAGAAGTGATTACATAGTGATTACACGGACAGGGGCGATCCCCGAAAAGCAAGCGGGGGACGAGTCTCGAACTCGCGACCTTCTGCTTGGGAAGCAGACGCTCTAC
>CAZISK010000321.1:0-8328 GCA_964541355.1 uncultured Candidatus Obscuribacterales bacterium | reverse complement strand
GAATGGTTAATATCATCTGTGGTACTACCGTTTGACCAGAAATCGAATTTTGAGTTCTCGTAGACCAGCACAACGCCTGCGTTATCTATGCAGGCGTTGTGCTTTGATGACAATACGTACTACGGTATGTAGCAAAGTCAAAAAAAGACGATCGGGCAAAAGCCGCTGCTTGGTAGCAGACGGTCTTGCCCGATCCGGAATGAAAGGCGCAGGGGGATCCTAGAACCCAGGCGACAAGGTTGTGGGTCGTTTGATTCCTCACCGTGCGGTCTCATTCATTCAAACGCTGGAAGAAAACTCTGCAATGCCAGGCCACCGCCGGCACTAATGAACTAGTAAATGCACGCGCAACTGTCTTTGTCGCAGCCGTTTTGAAGTAGCGGGTTGGAGCTGATACTCCTTCCACACCGGTTGCAACGGGACTGGTTCTTGCTGCAGGTCGGGCACAGCGTGATCGCGGTGCTCATGGTTTTGGTGCCGCAGCTGGTGCAAGTGCCGGGACGTGCGTGAGCCGGCAGTGGCATTGTCTGGCAGGAGTTACAGGTCATCTTCGTTACCTCGGGATTGTTGTTAGATCCGCTAGGAATTTGTTGTGCGGAGTCGCCGCAGATCTGCAACAAAATCTCGTCTCTTCAGGAACATGTCAGCCCATCTTCTTGAGCTGCACGCGCCGTTCGCGCTCGATCTTGGCGCGCAGGGCCTCCTCCTTCACAGCCGGGTCCGGATCGTGGATAGCCTCTTCCACGAGCTCACCCGCTTCCGGATTGTCCAGCTCTGCTGCTGCGCCGATGATGCAGCGTCGAACCGTGTCGCTCGCCTCTTGATGGTACTGCGTCTTCAAGGCAGCGGTGATTCTCGCGGCGTGGTCTTCACTGTTGGATTTGCCGCGAGCCTGTTTCGCCACCTGTCCGAGCGATGTGGCTGCTTGAGAGCGCACTACGGGGTCCGGGTCGTTGGCGAGCGATTCGCCCAGCGACCGGATCACAGTTCCAGGGTTGTTCTCGAACTGTGTGGACAGCCACCGAGCCGCGTTCATCCTCATGCTGGACGAGTCAGCAGAGGTGAGTTGGGTGATGGACTGGGTAATCATGGGGGTGTTCTGAATGGCGGAGCCGGAGGCAGCTGGGACCTTGTCCTTGAACAGTAGCGGGGCCGCAATGAGTGCGATTAACACGCTCAGGCCCAGCGCGATCAGCAGGTACATTCCGCTCCGATTCGCCGGATTCGTTTTTTGAGGCATAGTATTCCCTATGTCAAAAGGACCACCTTGACTGGTTACAACGTTCACGGAGCAATCAATCACCCGCTCGACCACATTCCTGCACCAGATTGGGGCTGTTGAGGAGGCAGGAAGTGGAGGCAGATTGGTGAGGAGAGAGTGGTTGAATTACCTGGTGAACGACGAGAAACAGAGCGATTTGACCTTAGCCAACCCCAACCCGGCGATGCGGCAAATGTAAGTGAGAGCTTTCTCTGCTTGAAAACAGCTGTATATGGAAATCTCTACACAGGCTCTTGTGTTCCGAGACGAAAAGCCCCGCCCTAACTCGAAGGACAGCCAGCCAACCTGGATGACAAGAAGTTTGCGCTAGATCTCATTAAGAATTCTTTGACGTAAACAGGGCGAGGTTTTTGAGATATCCAATATCTATATCTTTGCGATATCGCATGGATAGTGCATCTTGGCAAGCGTTTAGCTAGCGAGGTATGGGCACCGGTACTTTTGCTCTGGTTGGGGATGGCTTTTGAAAAAATCCCAGATGATTTTGGTGGCCGGAAAGTTCGCTTCGGGACTATTCGAATCCCGCTTAATAGCGCGATTGCTGCCCGGCCATTCATGCCCGCCACGTCGTACTAGATACGTCGCGACCTCTACACCCGTATCCGGGTTGATTGAACGAACCGACATCAGCGAAGAATTCTGCCTGAATACGGGTGGGTCTTTTATCCCAGCTCGCTGAGCCCAGGTTTCGAACGATTCTTTCTGAGACTGAACATGGGGAATGCCCAGAGACTCGAGAGTAGATCCTTCCGAAATGCCGTTCACCGGAACGACGGCGTCGCTCGTACCGTGGATGGAGAGCACGGAAACCGGTTTGGTCGCCGGCGCTTCTCTACCGCTGGATCCGCTGCTCACGACGGCAATTGCAGAAAATGTTTCCGACATCTCGCTCGCCAACTTGTACGCAAGCATGCCACCATTGGAGTAGCCTGCTGCAAAAACTCGCTTGTCATCAATGTTTAAGTTGCTCTTGATCGATGACACTAAGTCTTTTATGAAGCCGACGTCGTTTGAATTTGTGCCCGGAGGTGCGACTCCATTGTCGATATCCCACGCCTGCAGACGCTGAGCGCCGAACCATTTCGTGGCATTTGGATATACCACGATGAAACCTTCTCGGTCTGCCATCTCGGACATCTTGCTCAATTTCGATATCTTATCGGCATCCTGTCCCAAGCCATGAAGCACCACCACTAGTGGCATGGGTTTGGAACCATCATACGAGGGAGGAAGATGAAGGATATAGTCTCTCTCTCGACCGTCCGACGTAATTTCGAGGTGACGATCGGAGCTGGTAATCCCTTTCTTTTCTATTAGCTTCAGGTCAGGTAAATCAAAGTTTTGCTCGTTATAAACCGTTGCGCGCAAGCCGACCTTGACGGTTGCCCAACTGGTGTACAAACCGCTGAGCAGTATGTCTCTTGAAGATTCATGCGGTTCGTACGCGGTTTGCCTGGTCCGATTCGAGTCATCTAACGCTGTTCCCATTGTCTGTTACCACCGCCCTGCCAGAACTTGTCAAGGTGTATATGCGTGATCCAATCCGTTTTGGACAGAACATTTCGCTAACTTTCTCCGGCTTCCGGAATCTCAAACCAGAAGCAGCTTCCGCCCCCTTCTCGGGAGGAATAACCGACGCTTCCGCCCTGGGCCTCGACCAACATTTTGCAGATGTACAGTCCCAGACCGCTGCCCTCTTGTTTAATCTCCACCGGTTGCCGCAACTGCTGGAATTTGGAGAAGAGTCTTCCTGCGATGTGCTCCGGCACCCCAGGCCCTCGATCGAATATGGAGAACTTGACTGTGCCATTGTGTGTCTGTTCTGCCTTGATATCCACGGACGAATTGACCGGTGAATACTTGAGCGCATTGGCAAGGAAATTGACAAAGACCTGGACTGTGCGATCAAAATCGCAAAGAATAAAGAGGTCTTTAGGGATATCGTTATTGATCGTGATAGTCTTGTGTTCCGCCATTGCTTCGATGGAGCTGGCTGAGACCGCAACAATGCTCTGAGCACTGACGATCTGTTTTTCAATCTCGACTTTTCCTTCTTCCAGTTTTTCGACATCGAGTAAAGTAGAGGATAGTCGCATCAAACGCTGAGCTTCGGAGTATACACGTTTGATCTGAACCAACACCTCAGGTTCGAGCGAGCTTTCGTATTTCGCAATCATGAGATCTAAGCGGAGATTTATTGCGGTTAGTGGCGAGCGAATATCGTGGTTGACCATAGATCGCATCGCCCTGCGAATATCGTCGAGACGGTTCCTTTCATCTGACATTTCGCGGAAAGCCCTGTCCAGCTCCCCCAGCTCGTCTTCACCAGATAAGATCTCCAGACTCTTCTCGCCTTTGGAAAAATTGCGAATGTTGTTGATCAGAATTTGTAGACGGTTGAGAGTGCTGCGGTGGAGGATGACCATTGTGACTACGATTACCAGAACAGCAACGATTACAGCGATTAGAATGAAGACTCTTAAAAACGCACGCTCAGCCAGAGCTTCAGGTTGAAACTCTCGTGCAATCGGCACATACTTTCCCGCTATCAAACGTATATCTTGCTCTGCCAGATCATAGTTCACTTCCATCGATTGAAGAAGCTCTTGATTGTTCAGAAAGTCAGCAAGATAAATTTTTTGCCGATCGAAGCGAACTGCTTCGGACAATTCATCTCCCTGATCGAACAAGCGCATGCAAGTCACCTCGACCCGGTTGACTACCTTGAGCATCTCCGGATTGTCCTTGAGAAGCGCTTTCAACTCTTTTGTGTCCCTGAGAATTTTAGCTCGCTCTGTGGTGGTACTTGCTTGTTTGGCGTATAGGTTCGACTTGGCCATCGTGAGCATCTGTCTGCCGATCGCACCTGTCATGTCTTCAGTGTAAGCGACGATCCGCTTAGCCACCACCTCTTGTTCCGCGTGGCTATCGACTCTAGCTAATGAATAAATCAATAATCCAACTGTCACAAGCTGACTAACAATTGGGAGGGCTATCAATATTAAGATGCGGTGCCTGATTTTCACGGGATATGTTCTTAATTAGGGTGCTCCGATAACTTCAAAAATTTATTTAGAAGGACCATGGTTTGTGCCTTATCAGCACTTTCTGGAGTAGAGTCGACAAGTTTAATTGCCTCGAGAGCTGTTTGATGGGCACTAGCGAGATTCTTTTGTTCTACGAATTCTTGGGAGGCCCACATCGCCAACTTGCCCATTCTGAATTCTATGCTTTTGTCTTTTGGGTGAAACTCACGAAGAATCTTCTGATTTAACGAATGCAATGCGGCTATTGCTCTTTTGGGATCATTGCGAACGAGGGACATGTGCATGAGCAGTAAGCGAGCACTGATGTGGTGAGACTTCATTTCTTCGTCCACCTCAGGGAACTTTTGTTTCAAGAATGGAAGCACTGTAAAGTCGTTCATGGCTTGGACCATCGCTAGGCCTTTGTCGGAGATTTGCCCATCTTTGAATTCGGATTGGAACAGAATGCTGTTGGCTTGATAGCCTCGATAACGGTCCAAGCCGTTCGTGTCCTTGCCGATTTTTTCTTCGATCTGGCGAATGTACTCCCACTGAGCGTCTGCGTCTGATTGATGATTTCCTAACTTAGAGTAGAGCGTATTAAGTGCTATTCGACACTCAACTTCCATACGCATTGCTTCCAAATCACGCGGCATTCCTTCTGATTCTTCGAACAGCTTATTAAGACTGGGAATTGCAATGCAGGCTTCGCCCAGTTTTCCTTTATTCAGAGTCTCGTCCAGGTAATAGAGCCAGAGACTGGCTGAATGTGTTGGAAGTGGGCAGGTTTCCGAAAACTGCTTCAGGACCCGGGCGCTCTGCGCAGTGTTTCCGTCTTTTATCAGGTCCCTGGCAAGCCCGTGAATTGTGCCGGCGGCGTTGGCGCAAGCCTCTTTCATGACATCGTAGCCGAGTTGTTTTCTTGTTTTCTCGCTAGTCCGTTTCAGTTTCGAGAGCGCATCCATAACGGATGGATACTGCTTGGTCTGGCAGGCGATGCCGAGAAGGTAGATGTAGCATTTTGCCATCATTGGCGAGTCTGGAGAAAAAAACTTTTCCAGGACGCGATTCGAATTTTGAAGCTCGGACAGCGCTTTGGGGTAAGCGCGTCCGGTTAAATCCACATCTGCGCGTCGTAGCCAAAAGCGTGCCGGCAATAGCGGGTCGAACAGTTCGTTGTTGATGGATGGCTCGACTTTATCCAAAATTTGGGTCGCGGATACAAGGTTACCTTGCTGTCTATAGACTTCTGCAAGCATGAGTTTAAGATTGACCAGCCTTTCGGATTGTGGGTCCCGGCGCTCTATCATTGCAATTGCCTGCTGATAGCCTTCGAGCGCTTTTTTGAAGTCTTTGTGGGCGAGCGCTACACGAGCCATTCTTGCTATGTGCTGCCAGGAATCTGCTTTCTTTGAGTCTGTTGCCAGTGCAGGCCAGTTGACCATCAGCAGCAACAGAGCCAGGGCGGCTCCAAAGGTATTGAATGGTTGGGACTGTGTTTTCAGGCGAAGAACCCTCTGATAACCACTAGAGTAAGATACCCGTTTTTGACCGGTTATCGAGGCAGTGTCCGGATTTAAATAGGTTTGAAAACACTTCTTTGTTAGTTGGAAGAATTGTTGAGAATAAGTTGCAAATCCTTTTTTATTTGACATCACGCGATCCATAATTTTCTGGTCCAGGAAGCGAGGTGGAAGATGCAATCGCTTAAGAGCAAACAGACGGTGGCGTCGTTCGATGAGAACCTGACGTTCGTGTCGCAGTTGGGCGAGATAGACGGCTTTATTCTCGATGCCCTTCAGCGCGAAGTGCTGTCGTCGGATATCGAGTGGCATGAGCCTTATTCAGAGTATGCATCGCCCGGTCTCAAGGTAGCGGTCTTGCTCAGTCCGGATGGTAAAGAGGACAATTTCTCCTGGAAAGATTGCAGCGCGCCGAAAGCGACGCCCTTGATCGAACGTTTGCCTGTTCTGGAGCGTCTTCTAGATAACTTCGGATTCAAGATTATGGCTTCGCGACTGTTGAAGCTTGAGCCGGGAACCTATTTGCACGAGCATCGCGACTATGTCTACCTGGAAGACGTTGAGAGATATCGGCTCCACGTACCAATTGTCACTAACGCGCAGGCTCATATCGTTATGCCTGGTAGGCGAATTCACCTGTCTCGTGGCTATTTGTGGAAGCTTAATCCTAAAGAAGCGATCCATAGTGCTTCCAATTTCGGCTCAGAGCCTCGTATACATCTGATGCTCGACTGCTACCAGAATGAAAAGTTGAAGCATCTAATTGCGCAGGAATCGTTGCCAGTAGCTAGCATAGAAGGGTTGCCCCTTTTGACCAGCGAAGAAAGGAGTTGGTTATTGGACAACGGCAGGCACCTCATTGAGGCAGGTCAAGTAGCTGAAGCCGAGAATCTGATTTTAAGACAGTTTTGCCTCAGAGATCTGGGGGATTCGACCAGTTATCAACTGCTCTATGAACTTTTTGGCAGTGTCTCAGGAACTGAGCAGCGGCTCGAATACTGGCGTACACGTGCACAAGATGTGTACCCGGTGATCGCTCACTAGTCGCTTGTTGAGATAACATATATAGGAGAACGTAGCCAACCTGCCAAGGGTTTTGGTTGCGCTTCAGGGCTGTGCATATTAGGCTGATGGTCAAGAGCAGAACTAGACCCAGAGAAATTCTCCTGGATATCTTCGCCTCCCTGCCTCGGGGACAGCACATTAGCGCCCAGGAATTGCGCGATCGGATTATTGAGCAGGGCGGTGAGGTGAGTCTGTCGACCATCTACAGGGCTCTGGAACGGCTCTCCGAGCAGGGGGAGATTCGAAGCATAATGAGCGCCAGAGGGCAGCTCTGGGAATCGGTCAGCGGCGAGGAGCATCACGATCACCTGATTTGCACGAAGTGCGGATTGACGATCGAATTCAACGATGATCTGCTGAGCGGATTCGGGCAGTCAGTAGCCGAGCGAAAAGGTTATGTTTACCAGGAAAGCCGATTCGATATTTTCGGCTTCTGCAAGGACTGCAAAGCCAATTTGGATACGACCACCGTCACCCAGCTGCTACAGATGCTGGAAAATGCCACGACATTCGTGGACGAAGGTCGCAGAGTAATCGATGGGGCTTCGCGTTCGCTTGCGCACGATAAAGATAGAAGTGTTGCGGCAGCGATTCAAAGAGCGCGAAAGCTAATCAGTCAGTCGCTCGATCAGTGTGACAAAGCGCTCGACGTTCTGGAAAATGAGTTTTAACCCTCCTGTCCTCCTGAAGGAAGGCGAATCCGGCTCAGTGTTGAGAACGGCTTAAGACTCGTCCGGCAGTCGCGACAGCGTTTATCAACGATAGAAGAAAACCGGCGGCTTTCGAATCTTGCTGCGATGACGGAAAACATTGTCCGTCGCATTTCTAACCATTCGCAATTGAGGATGCTCGGCAAGGCCGAGCAATGGCGACTTCTCGTGTTTAAACAGAAATGTTGCAAATGAGACTCAATTGCAAATCTATATAACATTGGATCTAAGTTCAGCCAGGCGGCTCTTTTGAATGGGACTGTGAGATTTATAGATAAACCAGATTGCGCTATTAGTTATCATTTAGTACTATCTATTTGTTGAGAATCAATTGCGAATACGGAGAAGTCGGGGGTATGGACACCTCTGGCTGGGTTGGATATGGTTCCAGATCGTGGATTTGTAGCAGAGCGGTTCTACCGCTGGATAAAAGGCTTTCCGGAGCCAAGCATCAAGCGGCTAGCGCGTATCAACAACGCCAGTGCTGATGCCAGACATGTGATTTTGTCGCTCGGCTTCGCTGTCTACGATTGCCGAATTCGAGCAGTCAACAACTTGATCATAAAGCTGCTCGTGGCCAGGCTTCGGGCAGAACGCAGCTCGGATGGTCGTGCTCTCGAGCGTATTCAAGCCATCCTAACCGGGCTCCATGTGGCGATCGACTGGGCGACCGGAAAGTTAGAGCTCTCTGATGTTTCTCATTTAGATCAACCAAGCTGTAA
>CAZISK010000320.1:0-8330 GCA_964541355.1 uncultured Candidatus Obscuribacterales bacterium | reverse complement strand
CGGCCAAGGTAGTAAAAGAAAAAGAAGTAGCTCCTGCAGCTCCGGAGGAAGAAGCCGAAGCGGAAGAAGCTGAAGAGGAAGAAGTCCCACAAGTTCGCAAGGCAACCAGACGTGGAGCCAAGAAGGCTGCAGTCGAAGAGGTCGAGCCGGAAGTCGCTGAAGATGATGACGAGGACGAAGCACAAGAGCCCCAATCTCAAGACGCAGGCGACGGTCGCCTCAAACATGCGCTTACCTGCCAGACCTGCGGCAAATCATTCGAGCATATGAATCCGCGTTTGCGAGATTGCCTCGACTGCTACCGAGCCAAGCGTAAAGAGCGCCGACGTGGTGGCGATCGCCACAAGAATGTCATTCAGCATCCGCTTGCCCAGCAAGTGGTCAGCAAAATGGCCAACCAGCAGCAACAGCAAGAGCAGCAACAACAAGAGCGTCAAGAACGGCCAGAACGTCAAGAACGGTCAGAACGGTCAGAACGTCCAGAACGTCCGCAGATGACGCCACCGCCCGCGAGAAGATCGAAGGAAGCTCCTCAAATCGCCTCTCACCATCAGAATCTTGGTGTTACGCAGCCGGTTATCGGCGGACTCAAGACTCAAGTAAGAAGCTACAGAAAAGCGATTGAAGAGACGCGTCAGATCACCGGCTCGCTGAAGCGCCGCCTGGAGCGCCCGGATCTGCCGGAAGGCGATCGCCGCTGGCTCGAGCAAATCTATGCATATCAATTGATCCTGCACCAGGGATGGCGCCACCTTTCTGAATACCGCGCCACGACCCAGCAACAGAAAGAGGACTAAGACGCGCGGACTGCCGCACGATTGGTTTCACCCGCTTCTCCAATGGATGAGCGGGTGTTTTTCTATCAGACTGGATCTTTAACTTATGATTGGGCATAATTTTTGGAACGGTTGATTGTTGTATCAATGGGGTTTTCAATGATGGCTGAGCTTCAAGACGGCGAAGCAGTCGAGATTGAAGGATGGGGCGAGCAAAAATACACAATCGCTCGCGAGGGGATCATTTATTCCTGCACTTGCCCTAAATGGCAATCTAAGCTCGCACCACCACAGGCACGAACTTGCAAGCACTTGAAGGAATTCCTCGGCGCGGAAAATGAGGTGGAGCGCGTCGACGCTGCATTTCCCAGTCTAAGTCAAATCGACGAAGCCGACAAAGGCGCTAGGCCACTGATGGATCCACTGATGGCTCCTCTGTTTTCATCTTTGCGGCAGCTCAATAGCGATGAATTATTCGACTACCAGAAAAAAATTATTGCACTGAAATCGCAGGTATTGCCGAGTCCAAAGCCCAAAGGCAAGCCTCGCGCGAAAAAGATGCCGAAGTCGGGAGAAGCGGCCTATCCATGGATAATAAAGGCACTAAAGCTAGTCGAGAAAGGCAAGAACAATTGGCTTGATCCGCACGAAGCAATTTCTCAATTGACACATGCACTGAACATTTATGATGCATTGTGTACGGCTGGCATCTCCTTTCATGGTTACGAAATCAATGTAGCTAGATCTCGAGGAATGGCTTATTTTCTTCTTGCCCGCATTTATCAATCGATAAGTGACTACCCTTCGGCGGACGCATCATTCAAGGCTTCAATCGACCACTATCAGGCGGTCGAAGCAGAAAACTCCGACCATTACAAGAAGCAGTTTGCGCGTCTGCTCGTCTCGTATGCAAAATTTCTACAGCAACAAAATGACCATTCTGAAGCCGTGGAGCTGACAGCGCGAGCGGATGCAATCATGCCAAATGCAGAACCGTTTTCGGCCTGGGACACACCGTAATTCGTTTTATTACCTAAAACGGCTCAGGTGTGCTTACTGAAGGTGAAGAGATCGGAGTCTTGAATATACTATTTGGATCCTGTTGCTGCTCCTGCGACAGGCTTTGCGCACCTGGGTTGAGCTGGTCCGGCGTCTGTACGTTGTTGGGAAAGAATGTGCCACCACCCTGCGCCGGAGAGAAACCTTGCTGTGGCACCGGCTGTGGTGTGCCGTAAGGCTGGCCGTTTACCGTCGGCAATCCTGACACCGGCTGCGGTGTCCCGTAAGGCTGGCCGTTTACCGTCGGCAATCCTGACACCGGCTGCGGTGTCCCGTAAGGCTGGCCGTTTACCGTCGGCAGTCCTGACAACGGTTGTGGTGTCCCGTAGGGCTGGCCGTTTACCGTCGGTAATCCTGAAATCGGCTGCGGCGTTCCGTAAGGTAAGCCATTCGCGCCGTTGCCCGATAGACTCGGAACGGCTCCTTGAGGAGCAGCCAGACCCGGCACACCTCCTGGCCCCAGATAGGGCTGGGCCGGCACGCCGGCCAGTCCAGGCGTACCTTGAAATGCCTGAGCCGGATTCGTCATCTTAGCTAAATCGATACTGGTGTTGAGCTTCACTGATACAGGAGTTCCCGGTTTAAGCTCAAACTCTTTGCCACGCATTTGCCGGTTGTGAACCCAGCTAACGCCGGACACAGAGGAATAAAACATGCCTTTGAGCGCTCCACCGTAGTCGCCCGCGTTGAAGCCGCCAAAGCGAGTCTTGGGCTCGCTCTCCTGGTCGTGTGCGGGATTGTGATCGATAAATGCATTGAGCTTAGTCGTTCTTCCGTCAGGGAAGACAAGCGTTTTCAAGCTGATTGAGAGCCGACCGGGCATACCGACACGCTGTGTTTTTGCAGAAAAAGCATCGACCACGACACCAAGAACCTTTGAGCCTGCAGGAACGAGCATTTCGTTGCCATCACCAAATCCATGGGGCAATATAATTGAAAATACATCGCCGCGTTTGCTGCTCTTCGACGAAAGTCCATATTCCGCAACTCCGGTCAGAACCGTTCCTGCTTTCAAGCGCTGACCAAGTATGTTCTTCAGGAAATCGGGCATCACGCCGCCCTGACCAGGTTGCACCGGCAATGGTGGCATGCCCGGCATCCCGCCTGTCACTCCCGGCGATACCAGTCCTGGGACTTGAGCGTCGACCGGAGATCCGCCCTGTCCCGAATTTGCCGGCAACTGACCTGGAAAACCGGGCAACTGTGATCCGCTCTTATAGCCTTGTGGAAGTTGAGAACTTGATCCGCCTGCAATTCCGGGTGCGAGCCCGGGAGTGTTAGCACCGTAGGCTGGCTGACTTCCCATGCCGGGAAGCTGCGATGAATGGGCAAACCCTGGTACCTGTGACGCCAAACCGGGTACGCCCCCTGCTTGACCGTTCCATCCGCCAGAAGCCAGGCCCGGCACGGCTCCGCCAGAGGCGGCCAGTCCCGGCACGGCATTTTCTTGACCGCTCCACCCTACGGTAGCGAGACCAGGCACCTGGGAGGCATTTGAGCCAGACAGCCCGGGCACCTGGCCGGGAGCTGGTTGGGTCGGATACTGCCCGCCCGCGGTCCAACGAGACGACGATGGAGGAGTAGTCGGCGGCTGATCAGGTCTATCTATCTGCCATTGCTCACGAGCCGATAGAGAGCCGACCGAAGAAAGTGCCAGAATGACGAATAGAGGACCGCGTATAAAGTCAGTCTGCTTTCGTTTGCTAAATAATTTCTTTGAATTCAATCTTTCGGCCTTTTTCAGACAATCGCCAAGAGCCTGCGGTGAAAATACTGTCATATTCCCACTGGCTGGCATTTTAGTTCAATCTAATAGTACGGCCAATGTGAAGAATACGCATATACGCCTACTGTTGCTGAGCTTTACACATGGTAGAATCTCGGTTTGCCTCTGAAATTTGCTTGCCTTTCGGCTGCCCGCCGACAGCAAACGATGATTCAGCGGCAACGTAATCCCTTGCCGGTCAACGGGCCCGCCCAATGACTGGACGCACACGACCAAAGGGGAACAACTGTGAGCGAAACCAAGTTAGAAACGTACGAAGTCGTATACATAGTCCGACCCAACCTTGATGAAGAAGGCGTCGATAAAGCCGTCAATCTAGTCGAGGAGTTCATGAAGAACCAGGGCTGCGTGATCGAGTCAACAGACAAAAAAGGTCGCAAGCGCCTGGCTTACGAAGTTAAGAAGATGCGTGACGGATATTACGTCCACACCGTTTTCAAAGCTCCGGCCACCGCCATCGCACCAATCAAGCGCATGATGTCCCTTTCTGAAGACATTATTCGCTCTCTTATCGTGCATCTGCCAAAACTGGCATTGTTAGCTGCTCCGCCAGCTCAAATCTAAAGCGTTACCCTCGCCACTAGCTCACAAAGCTAAGGTAGGTCCAACATGAGTTTAACCAAAATAGTTGTATCAGGACGCGTAATAAAGAGTCCCGAGAAGCGCTTTACACCCAACACCAACGTTGCTGTCACTGAATTCGCTATTGCTGTCGAGTCTCAACCGAGACAAGACGGTCAGAAGGAAACGACGGCAGTCAAGGTAGTTACCTGGCGAGAGCTTGCAGAAAGATGCTCTCAAGAAATCAAGAAAGGCGATCTGGTCTGCGTCGATGGACGCCTCCAGATCAACACCCACACCACCTCCGACGGTCTGAAGCGAAGAGATGCCGAAATCGACGCAATTAGCGTGGAAAACCTCTCTAGCGTTCAGGGCGCCAATGGCTCAGCTGAGTTATCACAAGAAAAGATTCCTCAGGGAGCCGCAGTTGGAGCCTCCCATGGTTCCGACGACATAGACATGATCTTTGCCAACGACGATGAAATTCCGTTCTAAGGCCGGTCTGGTGTGTGTTTATTCCAATCAACATTTTTTTCAATTGAGGAGATAGAGAAATGGTACGTATGCATGGCGACGGTCCGCCCAGAAGAAGAAAAACTTGCAACTTCTGTGCAGATCAGCTTGACTACATCGACTACAAAGATCCCAGCCGCTTGAAAAAATACATTACGGAAAGAGGCAAAATCTTGCCCCGCCGTATTTCCGGCAACTGCGCCCGCCATCAGCGCGGACTGACGGTTGCTATCAAGCGCGCCCGTGATATCGCCCTCATGCCTTACATGGCTGACGGCTAAAGCATGGCTCGAAAGGCTTCCAATACTTGACGTTTCTCGGGTCTGACCCACCTGGTCAGACTCGAGATTCCAAGCATCTGTTTGAAAGCTAAACTAGGTGGACTGTTACTTAACGCGTGTTGTAAGATTTGGAATACGCGCCGAAGTGGTGAAATGGCAAACACGCTACGTTCAGGTCGTAGTGAGCGCAAGCTCTTGTGGGTTCAACTCCCACCTTCGGCAAATTTTTTATCGTCAAGAAAGAGAGAGTGTTTAGATTGCCTACCCCAGGGGATATCCGCCAACGTCAGGATCCAAGAAAGGAACTACCGTTATTGAATGAGCGCATCAGAGTTCGTGAAGTGCGCCTCATCGACGAAGAAGGGAATCAAGTCGGCATTGTGCCGACCAGGCAGGCGCTAACACAAGCCAAAGAGTCGGGTCTCGACCTCTTTCTCGTACAACCAGATGCCAATCCGCCCGTAGCCAAAATCATGGATTTTGGTCGTTATAAGTTTGAACAAGACAAACAAACTCGTGCAACGCGCAAGAAGCAGCACCAGGCGGATGTCAAAGAGATCAAAATGCGTTACAAAATCGAAGAGCATGACTACCAGGTTAAGCTCCGTAAAGCGCAGGAATTTCTTACACATGGCGACAAGATCAAAGTCATAATCCCGCTCAGGGGGCGGGAAATGCAGCACAGCAACATGGCTATGACGCTTGTTAACCGCTTTGCCGAAGAGCTTAAAGATTTAGGAGCTATCGATAAAGAGGCCAAGGTAGAAGGGCGAAGCATTATAATGATTCTTTCGCCGATTTCTCCAAAGAGATAGGCGTCTTTCACTGTAGTTTTGCCTGAGCAATCGGGCTCTATAACTCTGGTAATACATCCATGCCTAAAATGAAGACCAACAAAGCGGCAGCTCGCCGGTTCAAAATCACCGGCACGGGCAAGATTCTCCGCAAGCAATCCGGCACCCGCCACATTAACGAGTGGATGGGACCGAATGTGAAGAGATCCTTGCGCGGCTGGGCCCCTTTGAGCAAAGACAGCACTCAACACGTTCTTGCAATGTTTCCCTACAGAAAGTATCTGAGATAACATTCGAGAGGGTCCAAAAGCGCCCAGTCTAAGGGAATCTCCTCCCCGATGGCAGGCGCGTTCAACTATTCTGAATCCAAAAATCAATCAAGTAGGAGATTGAAATGGCAAAGGTAAAACGCGGAAATGTGCTGAAGAATCGGCACAAAAAAATACTGAAGTATGCAAAGGGCTTCCGCGGCTCGAATTCAAAACTATTCATCGCAGCTAACCAGACGCTCATGAAGGCGTGGCGTAACGCCTATCGTGACCGCCGCAAACGCAAGCGCGTTTTCCGACGCCTCTGGATCACCCGCATCAACGCCGCCTGCCGTAGCCACGGTATGGTCTACAGCAGATTGATTAACGGACTTGCCAAGGCTAACGTAGAAGTCAACCGCAAGCTCCTCGCCGAGCTGGCAGTGCACGACAAAGCTGCATTCGCCAAACTGGTCGACATCGCGAAAGAAAAGATCAAATAGTTCGTCAGTCACCCTTTCCTGGTGACCACACGCATGGAAATCAACTCCGTCTCGAGCGCGACGAACTCGTTGCTCAAAAGAGTTCGTCAACTCCAGAGCCGCTCAGGCAGGGAGAAAGCTGCGGCGTTCCTTATCGAAGGCGAAAAGCTTTTTGATGAGGCCGTTAAGCATGCCGTCGAAATCGAGGCGGTGGTTGTTCGCGAAAGCTTTCTTGCAAGCGATTTCCTTCAGAGCAGGCAGCTGTCCAAGGTGACAGTCGTCGACGATAAACTTTTTTTGGATCTTGCCACCACGCAGACCCCTCAAGGGTTGGTCGCGATTGCAAGATTCAAACCCTGGCCGCTCGACGCCGTCTTTCAGGGGGCGACACCGCTAGTGGTGATAGCCGATCGCGTTCAAGATCCGGGAAATCTCGGCACCATGATGAGAACCGGTCTTGCTCTTGGCGCCACCGGCATGTTCTTCACAAAAGGTTCGGTCGACGCTTTCAATCCGAAAGTGGTTCGGTCCGCTGCAGGAGCCCTCTTTGCAATCCCATTCGTAGAGAACATCGTTATCGAAGACGCGATCAGGCAATGCCGGATTCGTGGCTTAACCGTTCTTGCATTTTCCGCCGATGGAAAACAACGACTGAGCGACATCGAGCTGTCCAAACCTTCGGCTCTCCTTCTGGGAAATGAAGCCAACGGTTTGGAACAAACTATCGAGGCGACCGCCGATCTGGTCGTATCGATCCCGATGTCGAAAACAAGCGAGTCTCTGAATGTTGCTGTTGCCAACGCAATAATTTTATACGAGGCATCGAGACAGCGATCGGTATGATGCCAGACCGTCGCAAAAACAGGCGCGCCTCGGTCCAAAACCGGGTCTCACGACTATCTGATCATTTACTGCTATCTTGCTTAGACACGGAACTACCACCCTGATCTTCAGCCTTTGTTCAATCAAAACACCGAGGAGTGAGCAACCATGAGCATGATCTGCAATCTCAAAGAGATCGCCCCAGCGAAGATTGAACCGCTATTGGCCGATCCCGAAGCCATCAATGACCTTCTCTATGAAAAGGACGGTGACAACACCGATCTGGACAAGGCCTGGCATGGCATTCACTTCTTGCTCACAGGCTCCCAGAGCCGAGGCGTGAAGCCATTGTGTTTCCTCATGGATGGCGGCAAATATGTAGGCGACATCGATGTCGGTTACGGAGCGGCTCGTGTACTGGATCCGATAGAGGTGAAAGAGTTCGAGTCAGCGCTCGAGAAGATTAGCAAAGAAGAGTTCGAAAACCGCTTCGATGCAGAAGCGCTTACAAGGCAAGACATTTACCCACTAATATGGGATGAAGGAGACGAGGCTCTAGACTATCTTGCTAGTTACTTCGAAACGCTTAAATCGTTCGTCTCGTCGGCATGTAAAAAAGGAAATGGACTTCTTATCTGGTTGAACTGATAGCGGTTCAAAGATTTACGACGAAGCGACTGCAGATAAGGGGACCGATAACCCCTCTTGTCACGGCGGCGCTTTTTCCGATTGAAGCAGATCTTCCACCCGAAGATGATCGCAAAGATCGCGCTGGTGTCGATCGTGAAGGCAAAAAGCAGGTTAAGACCGTTTGTAATCGTCAGTATACGAATCGAGAGAGCAAGCATCACCAGACTGAGGAATAGGGACTGGTGAAACGTCAGGCGCATCAATTCATTCATTGGTCGTCACATCCCCGTTTTCATGAATCCGAATTCTTGCTCGGAAGCAAGATTTACCGAGCTTGTCGAATAGCATTTCAACTTGTTTTTTTTTAGTCGTCGTTTG